>NZ_JAVGJT010000005.1:0-183387 GCF_040948865.1 Pseudoxanthomonas sp. UTMC 1351
TCACCCACACTCCGTAATGATCCGATGGCCAGGCGCCATCGCTATCCGGCCGGTTCAAGATGATCCGCGCTTCAGTAACGCGGAATGCATCCTTCTGGAAGAACACATGATCGATGCGTACCGGAGGATGACCCAAATGGGTGTTCAACGTGGTGTGTTCCGGAGCATTAACCGCTTCGTTCGGGCGCGCCACCGCATAGGCGTCGACGAAGGTTGCCGTTAGAGGCTGTAGCTCTGGTGCGTCGGCGCGAGTGTTGAAATCCCCGGCCAATATGGAGTGCGCGTCGCCTCGAGTAGAACCGATGAACTCCAACAGACTGCGCACCTGCTGCGCACGAACAGCGCCGCCATCGGGCGCGTGATTCAGATGCGTGACATAGAGGCTCAAGGGGCCGCTGGCACCTTCGACACGCACCCAGCCTACGTTACGGTAGTCGTTGAGCGGCAGCACCTTGAATTCCTGCACTTGCTGCGGGGAAACCCGAGTGAGGATGGCATTGCCGTAACGGCGTGCCCGCTGCGACGGATCCGCGGAAAAGAAGCGGTAGTGATAGCCCAACCGTTGCGCGAGCGTGGCGGCTTGGTTGGGCAGCGCCGCGTCTTGCAACACTTCCTGCAACAGGATCGCGTCGGGCTTAAGCGCCTGCAGTTCGCGCAGGATCATGTTCTGCCGTTTCGGCCAGTCCTGCTTGTCGTGCCACAGGTTGAGGCTGACGACACTCAGCGAAGTCGCCTGCTCTGGTGCTTGCGCCGTGATGGACGTGGCGTCGGGCATGGATTGGCATGCTGACAGCACCATCAAGGCAGCCAGTGCGATCCCCGATGCGATCAGTGATCCAACACGAGATTTCGGCACAAGCGAACCTTCGAATACGAACTCACGAACAGATGGTGCTCAGCGCCTGGGAAGATACTGCTGCGGATCCACCGGCTTGCCGTTGTAGCGGATTTCGAAGTGCAGCATTTCCCGAGACGCGCCGCTGCTACCCATTTCGGCGATCTGCTGGCCGGCTTTGACGTTCTGCCCTTCGTTGACCAGCCGCTTGCGGTTGTGGCCGTACGCGGACAACCAGGCCTCGCTGTGCTTGACGATGATCAACTCGCCATAGCCGACCAACCCCGCGCCCGAATAAACCACGACTCCATCCGCAGCGGCACGCACCGACTGGCCGCTGCTACCGGCAATATCGACGCCTTGCTTGGTGGCGTCGTTGGCGACGAAACGGCCGATGACGTGTCCGTCGGCCGGCCAGCGCCACGAAATACCGCTATTGACGGGCGCCGGTGCTGGCACGGCAGGCTTGGGGGTAGCAGGACGAGTGGGCGCCGGGGTTGCAGTAACTGGACGCGTCGACGATGAAGTCGAACCGGTCCCGGGATACAGTTTGATGGTCTGCCCGGGATAGATGGTGTAAGGCGCGGGAATGCCGTTCCAACTGGCCAGATCGCTCATGTTGATGCCATTGCGCGAGGCGATGCCATACAGCGTGTCGCCACGTTGCACGCGCACCGTGACACCCGGCCTTGGCTGCGACGCTGTCGGGCGCGAAGCCCCGGAAGAAGTCTCCCGCACAACGGTGGACGAACACGCCACGAGTATCAGGGAGGCAAAGCCCATGATGAGAAAACCAAGCCATTGCCCAGAGCGGATATTCGTGGTCATGCGTTTTGTCGTGTCTCCGAAATTATGGGCCTGCGTACTGATCAACCCGTGAAGCGCTGCAGAAGCCCATGCGCCGCTACTCCACCGCCGCCGATCAGTACACCGAAGTAGATGATCGTTCCGATATTGGAAAGATGCCCCAGTAATACCGCTCCGCCATCGCGTTGCATGAACCCAATGGCGTATAGCAACAATGCCAAGGCTGGCAGGGTATTGCTGAATGGCACGAATCCAAACGGCGCCATCAGCAACACGGCCGCAAGTATGAAAGCCAGGTTGTTGAGTAGGTCGGGCATGCGCCCATCGACAAAGCCGCGCAACCGATGCGGCCGGCTGATCTTTTCCATACGCCGCACCCACACCATGCCGGTGTTCAGACCGGGGCGCAGCTTGCTGGCGGGCAGTTGCTTGTGCAGGAGTTTGGCAGGCAACCATAGCGGCCGCTTCAGCAGCCGGCTGATACCGATCAGCAGAATCGCCGCGCCGAACACCGTGCTGACACCCGGAATAGACACCGGAATCAGGAACACCAGCGTCAGCAGGATCGTCAGCAGCAGCATGCCTTCGTCGCTGAAAGTTTCCAGCAGTTCGCCCAACGTCAGCTTGTCTTCGGGAAGCCGTTCGATGATTCCCGCCAGCTGCTCTCCCAAAGAACCGGCGGAATTCGAGGCGCGCGGAGAATCCGGGTGCGGCATCGGGCTCAATCCAACGTGCCCGACAGCAAGGGAACGAACACCACTGGCGCCAGCGTGGTTTCGGTCACCGAGCCGTCGGCTTGCTTGCTCAGCATGATCAACGACTGCGAAGACGCGCCACCCACGGGAGCGATGAGATTGCCACCTACTGCTAATTGCTCGACCAATACGCTCACCAGCGCCGGTGCGGCAGCCGTCACCAGAATGCCGTCGTAAGGCGCGTGCTCCGGCCACCCGATGCGGCCGTCATCGTGTTTGCTGCGCACATTCATGCCCAACTGGCGCAAGCGCTTGCGTGCCTGCCGCAGCAGATCGCCAATCCGCTCGACCGTGTAGACCTCCAGCCCCAGCGCAGCCAGCACAGCGGCCTGGTAGCCTGAGCCGGTGCCGATCTCCAGCACTTTCTTCGGCGAATTCAGCAGCAGTGCCTCGGTCATGCGCGCGACCACCCATGGCTGCGAGATGGTCTGGCTGTGGCCTATCGGCAGCGCCGTATCTTCGTAAGCGCGGGTGGCCAGCGCCTCGTCGACAAACAAATGACGCGGCACGGTGCGAATGGCATTGAGCACTCGCTCATCGCGGATACCCGCGCCGTTGGCGGTACCGTCACGAAGGCGCTCAACCAGACGGTCTCGGACGCGTTGCGATGTCATGCCAACGCCGACAGCTTCCGGCTGCAGGCGCAACCGCGGCGTCATGCCGAAACCTCCAGCGCCGCGCTCAGCCCGTCCACCCAGCTGGCCACTTTTTCCAACGCCTGGTAGCGGGTCAGGTCCACATGAATCGGCGTGATGGAGATGTTGCCGGTGCGCACGGCGTGGAAATCGGTGCCCGGACCCGCGTCCTGTTCCGGGCCGGCGGGACCGATCCAATAGACCGTGCGGCCGCGTGGATCCGACTGTGGAACGCAAGGCTCGGAACGGTGGCGGTTGCCCAGGCGGGTCACTTCGAAACCGGCAACGTCCGACCAGGCCAGATCGGGCACATTGACGTTCAGGATGGTGTCGGCCGGTAGAGGGTCGGCCTTCAGGCGCGCGACGATCTCGACGGCGGCGCGCGCGGCGGTCTCGAAGTGCTTGGGGTCGTGGTTATGTGTCACCAATGACATCGCTACAGCCGGCAAACCGAGGAAGCGCCCTTCCATCGCCGCGGACACGGTGCCCGAATAGATCACGTCATCGCCCAGGTTGGCCGAATTGTTGATGCCGGACACCACGATATCGGGTTCGAAGTCCAGCATGCCGGTCAGCGCCAAGTGCACGCAGTCGGTGGGCGTGCCGGCGATGCTGCAGGTGTACTGATCGATCCGCTTCAGCCGGATCGGCAGATCCAGCGTCAGCGAATTGCTTGCACCAGAACGGTCGCGGTCCGGCGCGACCACGAATACTTCGTGGCCGGCGGCTCGCAGGCCTTCTGCCAAGATTCGGATGCCGGGGGCGTCGACGCCATCGTCGTTGCTGACCAATACGCGCATGGGGTTCCTCGAAAACCACCCCATGATACCGGAAGCGCCGGCTCCATTCCGCGCTTGCTCATTCCTGTCCCGCTCCATTCTTGCGCTTGCGTCACACTGCGATGCCGCTACGCTGTGGCCATGGTCAGATCTCCCGGCGACGAAGACGAAGATAAGGACGACGCGGCGCTGTTTCGCTCTGCCATCGGGAACGTCAAGCCTTTAGCTGACGTCCCTGCGCCACCGGCGAAACCACGCCCGAAGCCCGCCGCGCGCATGGCGGAGCAGGACGAGCTCGACGCACGCAGCGAATTCCAACGTGGGTTGGATGAGATGGCAGTGCTGGAAGCGGGCGATGTATTGAGCTATCGGCGTGAGAACGTACCTGCACGGGTATTCCAGCGGCTCAAGCGCGGCCAGTTCTCGGTGCAGGACGAGTTGGACCTGCATGGCGCGACCGCTCTACAGGCGGAATCGCTGATCCGGCGATTCCTGGCCGAGGCGCACGATCATGAGTTCGGCTGCGTGCGGATCATCCATGGCAAAGGACAACGTTCCGATCGCGAGGCGCCGGTGCTGAAGAATCTGGTGGACCGGATTCTGCGCCAGCGTGCCGACGTCCTGGCGTTCCACTCCGCTCCGCCCACGCAGGGCGGAACCGGAGCGGCAGTGGTGTTGCTTGCGCGGAGAAGTTGAAGCGGGCAAACAAAGAAGCCCTGCCCGCTCTGAAGCAGGCTACAGAGCGCTGTGCCCAGAGTACGCGCTACTTCTTCTCTAACGTCTTCGGCGGGTTCACCCAGGTCAAGTGAATACCGCGGCGCTTGGCGATGCGCTCGACATAGGCGATGTATAGCTGGTCGCTGGTCAGTTCAGGCTGAGCCTGTGGTTCGGAAGCCGGTGCGCCGGTCGAGGTCATTTCCTGAGTACCCGCGCAGGCACCCAGCAGCATGACGACGAACGAAATGGCGGCGATGCGAAGCGATGCTTTCATGACAATCTCTCCGTTGTATCTCGCGTTGGCCTAGCGGCGCCTGGCACCCCTAAAACGCCGAAATGCCAAGCTCGCAACTTGGCTTATACGCCGGCCATCGCCGCCTACCAGTGCTCTTATGTGCTTTCCGACGAACGGTGCCGGATGCCGCCGCAATCGGTGGTAGGGCGTGTTGAGCCGGCACGGCCGCCAGCCGGCGCCCGCGCGGCTTGACCCTGCCTTCTGACGGCCAGTCAAGCGCTACGCCACGCAACCCCAGCTGGCGGCCGTATCGACCCAACGCGGGCGGCTACCCAGTGGATGACACGCCCTCGCCCAGTTCGTGTAGCACCGCAGTGGCATAGCTGCCCGGCGGCAGGTCGAAACTAAGGCGCACGGTGGCAGAGTCCGGCCATTCCCACTGCAGCGCTTCCGGTCGCAACCGCAGCGCGCGGCGCTCCTGTTTCAGGCCGGCTTGCTCCAGACCACTACGGATAGCCAGCGCATCCGCGTCTGACAACGCATCCAACTCGATCTGCGCCGCATGATCCTCACTGCGCAACTCGCCTACACCCCACAGGGGACCGGAAGGATGAATGTCGAACGCCGCCAACCGCTGGGCCAAGGTTTCGCTCCAGGGTTCCGGTCCGAACACGCTGCGGCTGCCGTTCAATGCCCAGACTTCGCCTTCCAATCCGCTGTCCCAACTGCCGTCGGCCAAACGCGCCGCCAATACCCGGTTGAACAACTCAGAACGCGCCGCCGACAGCAGGATGGAACGCTGATCGCGATGTACCCGCTGTCCGCCGAACATGGCGAGCGCGGCTTGGACGTTGCCGCCGTCGCGGCCGAAGCGCTGCTCGCCGAACCAATTAGGCAGGCCACGTGCGGCGATCTGAGCCAAGCGCGCTTCGATAGCCACCTGATTTCCCTCGACCTGTCGGAGCACCAGCACGAACCGATTGCCGGCCAAGGCGCCGCGCGGCAGCTTGCGGTTGTGCCAAGTGGCTTCCAGCACCCGGAGATCATCCGATTGCAATGTCGCCGTGTCCGGTGCCACTCGCTTCGGCAAGTGCACGCTGAAGCGCTGGCGCGTCACCGCATGGCGATCCTTCAATCCAGCGTAACCGATGGCGTGTTCCGGCAAGCGGGCCCACGCGGCGATGCGCTTGGCGGCGAAGGCGGTATTCATGCCACGCTTTTCCACCGTCAGCAGCAAATGTTCACCCTCGCCCGCCGGCTCGAAACCGGCGATTTCCTCAACCAGGAAATCCTCAGGCGTGGTGCGGATGTTCGCCTTCAAGACCGGATCGCCGAAGGCGCGAGGCAGCGTGTCGCTCATGCCTTCACCAGCAAGACCACGGCTTGCGCCGCAATGCCTTCGCCGCGACCGGTGAAGCCAAGTTTTTCGCTGGTGGTCGCCTTCACGCTGATGTCGCCGATGTCGATACCCATGTCTTCAGCCATCAACCTGCGCATCGCGTCGGCATGGGGCCCCACCTTGGGCCGTTCGCAAATGACGGTGACATCGGCATTGCCGACCCGCCAACCCCGCTCGGCAATCAACGTGTTGCACTGGCGCAGGAACGTACGGCTATCGGCATCTTTCCAACGCGCATCGGATGGTGGGAAGTGCTGGCCGATATCGCCCAGCGCCAGTGCGCCCAGCATCGCGTCGCACAATGCATGCAGCACCACATCACCGTCGCTGTGGGCCAGCACCCCGCGATCATGCGGCACGTGGACACCCCCGAGCATGACATGGTCGCCTCCGCCAAAGGCATGCACGTCGAAGCCCTGGCCGATGCGAATGGAAGGAAAATCTGGCATGGCGAAATTTCCGGTAATAGCCTGAAACCATGTAAGAGCGGCCGTCGACTGGTAGGAGCGCCGTCTCGGCGCGAACTCTTCGCCTCTATCGCAATTCGACGGGAAGAGCTCGCGCCGAGACGGCGCTCCTACCAACCTGCGGCTGCTCCTACATGGCTACGAAGCGCGTTGAGACAACAGGAAGATAAAGCGATTCAAGTCCGCCGGCGTAGTGACCTTGAAGTTGTCCTCAGAACCTTCCACCAGCAACGGCCGCAACCCCAGCCGCTCCATCGCCATGGATTCATCGGTGCATTCCACGCCTGCTGCATCGGCGGTTTCCAGCGCGCGCGACAACTGCAGGCGGCGGAACAATTGCGGGGTGAATGCGCGCCACAGCCGTGAACGGGGTTCGGTTCCATCGATACCGCCGTCATCGCCGGCACGCTTGAGCGTGTCGCGTACCGGAGCGGCCAGGATCGCACCCACCGGATCGTTGCGCCCGCGCTCCAGCAACTGCTCCAGATCGGCCGCGGAAAGGTTGGGGCGCGCCGCGTCATGCACCAGCACGAAGTCGTCAGAACGCACGTTGTCGGGCAATGCCTTCAAACCAGCCAGCACCGATTGCGCACGCGTGGCGCCCCCGATGCAGGTCAGAACCGGCTTACCTCCGTATTGCGTCCAGCCCGGCCAGTCGGCGTCGTTTTCGGAAATCGCCACTACCGCGCCTTCCACCGCCGGATGCGCCAGCAATGCGGACAACGCATACGCGATCAGTGGCTTGCCGCCAGCATGCAGATACTGCTTGGGAGTTTCGCCACCAAAGCGCAGTCCCCGTCCGGCCGCCGGAATCACCACCCAGATGGGCATCAGGGCGTCTCCGCCTCGGATTCCGAAGCATTGTCGTCAGCCGGCGGTGGTATGGACGAGACGGGCTCGACTACCCGGTAGAACTTCTCGCCCGGCTTGATCATTCCCAACTCACTGCGGGCACGTTCTTCCACCGCCGCTTCGCCGGACTTCAGATCCTCGACTTCCGCGGCCAGTGCGTCGTTGCGCTCCTGCAAGCCGGCGTTCTCGCGCTTCTGGTGGGCGACCTGATTCTCCAACGCGACCACTTGGCCCGAGCTGGCGGCACTGAACCAGAACCGGTACTGCAGCCATCCCAGCAGCAGTACCAGCACCAGCAGTACCCAGCGGAGTCCCCGCACGGCAGGACCTGTTAACGCTTCAGCGATACGAAAGCTTGACGGCCGGCGTACTGAGCCGCGCTGCCCAGCGCTTCTTCGATACGCAGCAACTGGTTGTACTTGGCCACGCGATCGCTGCGGCACAGCGAGCCGGTCTTGATCTGGGTAGCCGTCGTTGCCACCGCGATGTCGGCGATGGTGGTGTCTTCGGTTTCGCCGGAACGATGCGACACGACGGCAGCGTAGTTGGCCCGGTGCGCCATGGCGATGGCTTCCAAGGTCTCGCTGAGCGTACCGATCTGATTGACCTTGATCAGGATGGCGTTGGCGGTGCCGGACTCGATGCCTTCCTTGAAGATCTTGGGGTTGGTGACAAACAGGTCATCGCCGACCAGCTGCACCTTGTGTCCGATGCGCTCGGTCAGCAGCTTCCAGCCGGCCCAGTCGTCCTCCGCCAAGCCGTCTTCAATGGTGATGATGGGGTACTGCGCGGACCAGTCGGCCAGGAAATCGACGAACTGCTCGCTGGTCAGGCGCTTGCCTTCGCCCACCAAGTGGTACTTGCCGTTGTCGTAGAACTCGCTGGAAGCCACATCCAGGCCCAGCAGGACGTCTTCGCCCGCGGTGTAGCCGGCCTTGCCGATGGCTTCCAGAATCGTATCCAGCGCTTCCACGTTGCTGCGGAAGTCCGGTGCGAAGCCGCCTTCGTCGCCCACCGCCGTGCTCAGGCCATGACCCTTCAGCACCGATTTCAGCGAATGGAATATCTCGGTGCCGGCGCGCAGCGATTCGGCGAACGAGTCGAATCCGACTGGCAGCACCATGAACTCCTGGAAGTCCACGTTGTTGTCGGCATGCGCGCCGCCATTGATGATGTTCATCATCGCCACCGGCAGCGTGACCTTGCCGGTGGACAGGTGCTGCCACAGCGGAATCTTGCGGGAGGCGGCCACCGCATGCGCATTGGCCAGCGAAACGCCCAGCAGCGCGTTGGCTCCCAGGCGGCCCTTGTTTTCGGTGCCGTCCAGATCGATCAGCCGGCGGTCCAGCCCCTCCTGGTCATTGGCGTCGAAATCCTTCAGCGCGTTGGCGATAGGACCGTTGACGTTGGCCACCGCGTTGCGCACGCCCTTGCCCAAGTAGCGGGTCTTGTCGCCATCGCGAAGTTCCACGGCTTCCTTGGCACCGGTGGAGGCGCCTGACGGCACCATGGCGCGACCAAAGGAGCCATCTCCCAGCGTGACCTCGGCTTCGAGGGTGGGATTACCGCGGCTGTCGAGGATTTCACGGGCGTGGATCTTGGCGATGTTGGTCATGGTGGGTGGTCTTGGCTCATGAGATGAAGACGGTCGGCACTTCATCGGCATGGGTGGCTATCTGGATCGGGCCGAATCAATTCGGGATCGATCCAGTCCAATACCAATCCATCCGATGAAGGTTTCCTGAGTGTAAAGATTAGCGCGGTTTTCTCACGTTATCCGGGTGGATCAGAAATGAGTGGGCAGTGCATAGCGGCGAAAGGCCGACAAGTAGCTAGTGCGAAAGCAAAATGGCACCGCGCAGCCCGCTGCCTGGGCACGCAGGATTCTGCTCGTGACGTCGCGGTTCAAGGACCAATACCTTGGCTTTGCTGATGAATTCGCAGGATCAGCTCCAGGTCGTCGTCAGCGGAGCCCGCCGTCGGATCCAATCGGCTTGAAAATGGATCGATGCCCACATAGTCCAACCCGCCCTGAGAATAAGCACGGGTCATGACGAGTGCGATAGCGCCCTCGCTATGGGGACTAATCAACCAAGGCCCGCAGGCAATTCCTGGCGGATTACCAGGCAATGGCGCGTAAGGATCAAATTCTGTCAGGACGCCGTACGACGCGGGCTGGCCTTTGACGGCTTCGATCAGCTCGTAGTCCAGCTGACGCAACATGTATTTCCCGCCTGCGGGCGGCGCGACCACGCGATACGAAGTTAAGCGGGCAACGAATACTTCATCGCTGGATTCGTAGGACCGCTTCAGGTCTTGCTCGCGAATGCCCGAGCCTATCGAACAAGCGTCAGCATCTACAGCGCAGACTGCAAGCGCAACAGCGATCACGACGCTGAGCGCCCCCATCGACCGCCGTGCACACGAGACAGCAGCCATACGTCAGACCTGCTGCTCCAAGAACCCATTCTTCTTCGTGATCGAATCCAGCGCCAGCAAGGTTTCCAGCAGCGCTTCCATCTTGTCCAGGGGCCAGGCATTGGGACCATCGGACAGCGCCTTGGCGGGGTCCGGATGGGTTTCGGCAAATAGGCCGGCCACGCCCACAGCCACTGCCGCGCGTGCCAGCACCGGCACGAACTCACGCTGGCCGCCGGAGCTGGTGCCCTGCCCGCCCGGCAGCTGCACCGAATGCGTGGCATCGAACACCACCGGGCAGTTCGTCTCGCGCATCACGCTGAGGCTGCGCATATCGCTGACCAGATTGTTGTAGCCGAAGCTCGCACCGCGCTCGCAGACCATGATGGCCTGATTGCCGGTGGACTTGGCCTTCTCGACGACCGGCTTCATGTCCCAAGGGGACAAGAACTGGCCCTTCTTGATATTGACGGGTTTGCCGGCCGCGCAAACCTTCTTGATGAAGTCGGTCTGCCGCACCAGGAAGGCCGGCGTCTGCAGCACATCCACCACTGCCGCGACTTCATCCATCGGCGTGTATTCGTGCACGTCGGTCAGCACCGGTACGCCGATCTGCTTCTTCACCTCGGCCAGCACTTTCAGGCCTTCTTCCATCCCAGGACCACGGAAACTGGTGCCGGAGGTGCGATTGGCCTTATCGAAGCTGGATTTGAAGATGAAGTTCATCCCCAGCTTGCCGGTGATTTCTTTCAAACGGCCAGCGACGTCGAGCTGCAACTGCATCGACTCGATCACACAGGGACCGGCGATCAGGAACAAGGGCTGATCCAGACCAACTTCGAAACCGCAGAGTTTCATTGAGACTCCAACTGGTGGTGCCCCTCTCCCGCCGGGAGAGGGGTTGGGGTGAGGGTACGGCGAAGTCCGGATGGGGCAGGCGTCATGTTGTCGCCGGACCCTCATCCGCCCCTTCGGGGCACCTTCTCATGGAGGGAGAAGGGGACAGCGCGGGTTTGTTCACGCCCGCGCTTCCTTCAACAACTTGCCGCCAGCCTTTTTTTCGCGCGCAGCGCGGATGAAGCCGACGAACAGCGGGTGGCCATCGCGAGGGGTAGACAGGAATTCCGGATGCGCCTGGCAGGCCAGGAACCATGGGTGCTGACTGCGCGGCAGTTCGACCATCTCCACCAGCAGGTCGTCCATCGACTTGGCGGAGATCACCAGGCCGGCATCTTCCAGCTGAGTGCGGTAGCGGTTGTTGAACTCGTAACGGTGGCGATGGCGTTCTGACACCACGTCCTTGCCATACAGCTCGCGCGCCAGTGCGCCCGGTTTCAGACGCGCTTCCTGCAGGCCCAGGCGCATGGTGCCGCCCAGGTCGGATTTCTCGTCGCGCTTTTCCACGTCGCCGCTGGCGGTGCGCCATTCGGTAATCAGGCCGATGACCGGGTGCGGGGATTGCTTGTCGTTCTCGGTGCTGTTGGCGCCGGTCAGGCCAGCCACGTGCCGGGCATAGTCGACCACGGCGGCCTGCATGCCGTAACAGATGCCGAAATACGGCACATGATGTTCCCGCGCGAACTGCGAGGTAAGCACTTTGCCTTCGAAGCCGCGGTCACCGAACCCGCCCGGCACCAGGATGCCATCCACACCCTGCAACACCGACATATCGGTACCTTCCAGCTCCTGCGCTTCGATCCACTTCAGGTTGACCCGTGTGCGCTGGCGCAGGCCGCCGTGCTTCAGCGCTTCACCGACGGATTTGTAGGCGTCCTGGTGGTCGACATACTTGCCGACGACGGCGATGGTCACTTCGTCCAGCGGGTTGAGCGTGGCGTCGACGGCCGCTTCCCATTCGGAAAGATTTGCCGGCTTGGTCACTTCCAGGCGCAGCTGGCGGATGGCGATGTCGTCCAGGCCCTGGTCATGCAGGCTCAACGGAATCTTGTACAGCACGTCCACGTCGGGGACGCTGATGACCGCGCGCTCGGGCACGTTGGTGAACAGCGAAATCTTGCGGCGTTCGGAATCGGGAATGACCTGCTCGGAACGGCACAGCAACACGTCGGGCTGGATACCGATCGAACGCAGCTCCTTGACCGAATGCTGAGTGGGCTTGGTCTTCAGCTCTCCGGCCGCGGCAACATAAGGCACCAGCGTCAGGTGCATGAACAGTGCCTTTTCCGGACCGCGTTCAGTGCGGATCTGGCGGATGGCTTCCAGGAAAGGCAGCGACTCGATATCGCCCACCGTGCCGCCGATTTCCACCAGCGCCACATCGAAGCCTTCGGTGGCTTCGTCGATACAGCGGCGGATTTCGTCGGTGATGTGCGGGATCACCTGCACGGTGGCGCCGAGATAGTCGCCACGACGCTCCTTGCGGATGACGTTCTCGTAGATGCGGCCGGTGGTGATGGAGTTCTTGCGCGACAGCCGGGTGCGGACGAAGCGTTCGTAATGGCCCAGATCCAGATCGGTTTCGGCGCCGTCGTCGGTGACGTACACCTCACCGTGCTGGAACGGGCTCATCGTGCCCGGGTCCACGTTGATATAAGGGTCCAGCTTCATCATGGTGACCGTCAGGCCACGTGCTTCCAGGATGGACGCAAGCGAAGCGGCGGCAATACCCTTGCCTAGCGAGGACACGACGCCGCCGGTAACGAAAATGAGGGGAGTCATTTGGCAGGGCTCCGGAAAGCCATAGTCTACCGGCAAGGCCGGGTTTCTCAAAGCACGACGCCCCGCCGAAGCGGGGCGCCAACTGTCGCCGCGGTGCCTGGAAGGCCTTGTGCGGCAAGGGTTTCAGCAGAAGATAAAGACGTGAATCAAGGCTTGCGCTCTTCTTCCTCTTCCTGCGGGCCGGACTTCTTGCCCTCCTCGCCCTGCTTCTTGGCGCGCGCCGCTGCCGCGGCTTCATTGGCGGCGCGGCGCTTGGCTTTCATATCGGCCTCGGAGTCACTGGATTGCGACTTCTGGTCGCCGCTTTGGGCTCCGGCACCGGTGCGCGATTGAGCAAAGCTCGCCGTCGCGGCAAGCGCGGCAGTAATGGCGGTGGTGAGCAACAGGATATTTCGCAGTTTCATTCGGCATTCTCCGGTGACGCGGAATCTCAGCTGGGCAGACGCGGCCCGTCTAAAGTTCGATGACTTTAGCCCTCCCCGCCCAACTTGCCGGTGAACGTGCAAAAAACGCCGCCAAGCCGCACACTTCCGCGCCGGTCGCAGCCGCCCATGCTCGCCGTCCCGGAAGCCGCATACGTCCAGTGATCCGAGAAACGAAACAAACTTATGAGTAGCCGCTACAACGCCGCCGATATCGAAGTCCTCTCTGGCCTGGACCCGGTCAAACGCCGCCCTGGCATGTACACCGACACCACGCGCCCCAACCATCTGGCGCAGGAAGTGATCGACAACGCCGTGGACGAAGCCTTGGCCGGCCATGCCCGCGAGATCGAGGTGACACTGTTCAAGGACGGCAGCTGCGAAGTGAGCGATGACGGCCGCGGCATGCCGGTGGACATCCATCCGGAAGAGAAGATTCCCGGCGTCGAACTGATCCTCACCCGCCTGCACGCCGGCGGCAAGTTCAACAACCGCAACTACACCTTCAGCGGCGGCTTGCACGGCGTGGGTGTCAGTGTGGTCAACGCGTTGTCGAAGAAGGTGGAGCTCTTCATCAAGCGAGACGGCAACGAATACCGCATGGAGTTCCGCGATGGTGATGCGGCGTCCAAGCTGGAAACCGTCGGCACCGTCGGCAAGAAGAACACCGGCACCCGCCTGCGTTTCTGGGCCGACCCGAAATACTTCGATACACCTAAATTCAATGTGCGCGCCCTGCGCCACTTGCTGCGTGCCAAGGCGGTGCTCTGCCCCGGCCTGAATGTCAGCCTGTTCGACGAGGCCACCGGCGAGCGCGATTCGTGGCGTTATGAGGATGGTCTACGCGACTACCTGAAGGGCGAAATGCAGGGCCGCGAACTGCTGCCGCCAGAGTTGTTCGTCGGCCATGTAAAGAAGGACATGGAGATCGTCGACTGGGCGGTGGCCTGGGTCCCGGAAGGCGAGTTGGTGCAGGAAAGCTACGTCAATCTGATCCCCACCGCTCAGCACGGCACCCACGTCAACGGATTGCGCAGTGGCCTGACCGACGCGTTGCGCGAGTTCTGCGACTTCCGCAATCTGCTGCCGCGTGGCGTCAAGCTGGCGCCGGAAGATGTCTGGGACCGCGTAGCGTTCGTATTGTCGCTGAAGCTGACCGATCCGCAATTCAGCGGACAGACCAAAGAGCGTCTGAGTTCGCGCCAAGCGGCTGGCTTTATCGAAGGTGCCGCGCACGATGCGTTTTCGCTATGGTTGAACCAGCACGTCGAAACCGGCGAGAAGATCGCGCAGATCGCCATCGATCGCGCCAGCGCTCGCCTGAAGACGGAAAAGCAGATCGTCCGCAAGAAGGTCACTCAAGGCCCCGCCCTGCCCGGCAAGCTGGCCGACTGCATCAGCCAGGATCTTTCCCGCACCGAACTGTTCCTGGTGGAAGGCGACTCGGCCGGTGGCAGCGCCAAGCAGGCGCGCGACAAAGACTTTCAGGCCATTCTTCCGCTGCGCGGCAAGATCCTGAACACCTGGGAAGTCGCTTCGACCGGCGTGCTGGCATCAACCGAAGTGCACGACCTGGCGGTGGCGATCGGCTGCGATCCAGGCAAGGACGACATCACCGGCCTGCGCTACGGCAAGGTCATCATCCTGGCCGACGCCGACTCTGATGGCCTGCACATCGCGACATTGCTCACCGCGCTTTTCCTGCGCCACTTCCCTGCACTGGTCGATGCCGGCCATGTCTTCGTCGCCATGCCGCCGCTGTTCCGTGTGGACGTAGGCAAGCAGGTGTTCTACGCGCTGGATGAAGAAGAGAAGCGCGTGCTGCTGGACAAGATCGAGCGCGAAAAGATCCGTGGCGCGATTAACGTCACCCGCTTCAAAGGCCTCGGCGAAATGAACGCACCACAGCTGCGCGAATCCACCATCCATCCGGACACGCGGCGGTTGGTGCAGTTGACGGTGGACGACGTCGCCGAAACGCGGTCCTTGATGGACATGCTGCTGGCGAAAAAGCGCGCGGGAGACCGCAAGGCCTGGTTGGAGAACAAGGGCGATCTGGCTTCGTTGGAAGTCTGATCAGCCCGTAAGATTGGTCGAGCGCAGCGACACCCATCAATCCGTCCGGTAGATGGGTGTCGCTGCGCTCGACCCATCCTACGAATCTTCTGGGCGCAGGGATTCTTTGCCGACGTGAAGGGATAGGTAGACGTACTGCCACAGTAGTCCCCATCGGATTTCCGGTGCGGGTGCAGGTTCAATCCCTGCCGTCGGCACCCGGCTCATAAGATAAGCCAATCAGGCACCGGCCCTGTCACAGCCCGTTCAACGAATCATTCACCAGCCCAATGCGATAAACGAAATCGCGCTACCGCGTTGGGAGAACGGATGCAGGATCATCCCTACACCTTCGGCATCGAGGAAGAATATTTCCTGATCCGCCGCAACGCGCGGCGGCTTCGCCATATGCCGCGGGCCTTTTTTGACGAATGCGTGCGGACACTCGGCGAACGGTTCGGTAGCGAAATGCTGCAGACCCAGGTCGAAGTGCAGACCACGGTGCACCACTCGCCCAGCGAGGCGCTGGCCGACCTCACCGAGATGCGCGGCAGACTGGGCGAGATCGCGGGCCGCCACGGCTTGGCCATCATCGCCGCCGGCACTCACCCGTTAGGTTTCTGGCGCGGCCAGCGCAGCACCGACAAGCCGCATTACGACCAAGTCATGGACGAATTGCAGATGCTCGGACAACGCAACCTGCTGTGCGGCTTGCATGTGCATGTGCAGCCTGAGCAACAAGCATCGCGCATCAGTCTACTCAGCCGATTGCAGCCATTCCTGCCGCTGCTGCTGGCATTCAGCACGTCCTCGCCGTTCTGGATGGGCCACCCCACCGGTCTGATGGGGTACCGGCAGACGGCGTATCAGGAAATCCCGCGCTCCGGACTGCCGCCGCTTTTCCATAGCGAGGGCGAGTACAACAAATATGTGCAACGCCTCACGCAGGGAGGCGCGATCAAGAACGCGAGTTTCCTATGGTGGGCGCTACGTCCCTCGTTGGCGTTTCCCACTATCGAACTGCGCGTCACCGACTGCTGTACGGACCTACGGGACGCTTTGGCGATCGCGCAGTTGTTCCGCTGCCTGGTTCGGCACCTTGAGCGCCACCCCGACCTACACCGTTCGTTGGACGCCGGAGGCCAAGCCGTCATCGACGAGAACCTGTGGCGCGCGCAGCGCTATGGGTTTGATGCAGGCCTGATCGACCTGTCCAGCAACCGGCTGGTCTCGGTACGGGAAACACTGCGCAGCACTTTGGATGCACTGGCGGACGACATCCAGGCACTGGAGTGCGGGTCACAAATAGAACGGCTGTGGACGATCATGGCCGAAGGCAGCAGCGCACATCGGCAACTGGCGCTCTACCGTGAACAACGCATGCTGGGAAGGAACCGCACCGAGGCATTGCAGGCGGTAGTCGATTGGCTGGCGGAGGCCAGCGTCGCGGTTTGATTTTCTTGATGGCGCCGCACTTCGACACTGTCGTAGCGTGCGCTGTGCGCACGGGCGCCTTCACGCACTCCGTCAACGTGCGCACAGCGCACGCTACGTCTTTGCCGCGAGACCCCGCTCCACTCATTACCGTGCCGCTTCATGATTCGGCGGTCATGACAGAGTGAGCTCCAGCAACTGGCGAATCAGCCCCTGCGTCTTTTCCGCACGTTGCGGCAAGTACTCGAAACTGTCTTCATCCATGTAGTTCAACTGCGCCAGTTCCAGTTGCACGGTTTCCACGCCCGCGGCGACGTCGCTGTAGTGGCGGGTGATGTAGCCACCGCGAAAACGTCCATCCACGATGAAGCTGCAGTCCGCCTGCGTTTCCAAAGCCTGTACCAGGCGCTGCCGCAATGCCGGCGAACAACTGATGCCTCCCGCGGTGCCCAGATTGAAATCGGGCAATCGTCCTTCAAACAGGAACGGCACCACGCTGCGGATGGAATGGCCCTCCCATAGCACCACGCGGCCATGCGCCGCACGAATGCGGGCGATCTCTTCGGTGAGCGCCTGATGATAAGGACGCCAGTAGCGATCGACGCGCGCGGTGATCTCGTCCGGCGTCGGTTGCTGCCCGTCGCGATATACAGGCTCGCCAGTGAATTGCACGATTGGGCACAGGCCAGTGGTGTTCTGTCCGGGATAAAGCGAAACATCGTCTTCCGGACGATTAAGGTCGACCACATAACGCGAATAATGCGGGACCAGGATCGAAGCGCCCAGGACGCGTGCGAAATCGTACAGTCGCGCGACATGCCAATCGGTATCGGGAACGCGCTTTGCGGTACCGGTAAGACGGTCCGCGACATCGTCGGGCAATGCAGTGCCGTTGTGCGGGAGGCTGATCAGCAGGGGTGCCGAACCCCGGTGCAGAGTAAAGATATCCATTCGAATATTTTAGCGCTTGCCGGCAGCCCCTCGGCGAACAGGCGCTTTCTTCGCCGCGCTTACGGCTTTGGCGGATGACGGTGCCGCGTCTCGTACCGCTTCCAGTTCGCGCATCCGCTTCTGACCGTATTCCCAATCCAGCTGAGTGGCCTCCGCCAACAAGGCTTCCACGATCGCCATCAATGCCACGCTGGAATCCCAAACCGATGGGACCGCCACCCGGGCCGGCAGCACATGCGCCGCCAGCCGGGAAATCGGCGACAGCCATTGATCGGTGACCAGCACCAATCGGGCCTGACGCTTGGCGGCGGCTTCAGCCAGCCGCAGCAAGCTGGGTTGGTAGCGGCGGATGTCGAACACAATCAATACATCTCGCTTGCCCATATCCAACACCTGGTCATACCAGTTGTCTTCCTGGTCTTCCAGGTGATTGACGCCAGGACGGACGATGCGCAACTGCGCCGACAAATAGCGGGCCAGTGCATCGGTGAAACGACCGCCAATCAGGTGCAGGCGCAGGCGGCGGTCGGCCAATAACCGCACTACCCGGTCGAACTCGGCGGTGGGTAGATGGGTAAAGGTTTCGTGCAGATTGCCTTCCAACACAGTGACGAATTTCTGTAGGCGTGGCGCTACCGTCGTACCCATCTGCCGGCGCGTCGCGGCAGGCGATTTACTGAGCGGCGAGCTGAGTTGGGCGGTCAGTTCTTCGCGCATTACCCGCTGAAAATCCGGATACGAGGCGAACCCCATGCGTGACACCATCCGCAGCACGGACGGCGCGCTCACCCCCACATCGCGGGCCAGGTCGCTCGCACTTTGCAGCCCGGCGACCGGGTAATCGGCCAGAATCCGGTGCGCCACCCGCCGCTCCGTGGCGGGAAAACCGTCCAGTCCGTCGCGCAATCTCTCCATCACCGTCCGCATGGCTTTCACGTCCCAGTTGACAATTGGCTCCAATTGTTAGACTTTTTTCAGGAAAGGCAATCTCTTCATGTTCTGTACTTTTCATTACAGGGCGGCAAACAGCCATGTCGGACGCGGTAAATTCCGAAGCGACGAATACTGAAGCGACGCACGACGAGAGCACGGTGCGCATCGTGGGTGCGGGCCGCGGTGGCGCCTTCGTCATTACCTGCGACCATGCCAGCCATTACATCCCACCGCACTACCAAGGGCTCGGCTTGGCGGATGCCGACTTGCTGCGCCACATCGCGTGGGACATAGGAGCGCTGGCGTTGTCGGAACATCTGGCCGAAGCGCTGGACGCGCCACTGCTGCACCCCACCATTTCCCGCTTGCTGCTGGACGTCAATCGCCACCCGGACGCACACGATTCCATCCCAGCAACCAGCGAAAACACCACGATCCCGGGTAATACCAGCCTCGACGCTGAAGAACGCCGGCGTCGCCGCAACCGCATCTACGCGCCCTACCACGACGCCATTGCCGAAATGATCGCCAAGCGCCGGGAACAGCAACGGCCCACTGCGGTCATCGCCATACATTCGTTCACGCCTGTCTATCGCGACCATGCGCGCCCTTGGAAAATCGGCGTGCTTTCGCATCGCGACCGCCGAATGGCCGATCCATTACTGGCGGCATTGCGCGCAAGCGACGCCTCGTTGGACATCGGCGACAACGAACCCTATGCGCCGGAGAACGGCGTCTACCACACGCTCGACCGCCACGCCGAAGCCCATGGCCTACCCTGCGTGATGATCGAAGTCCGCAACGATCTGATTTCCGAACCATCCGACCAGCGCGCCTGGGCAGACCGCCTGGCGCCGCTGCTGGTGCGCGCATTCCAAGATGCCACTGCAGGCCAGGAGGCCACTGTACGCAGCTAACCGTCCATCGCTGTAACCACCGCAAGGGGATTTACATGTCTCAGCAATCGGGTATCAGCTACACCAAGGTCGATCAGGCGTACTTCGAAAAACGCGGCTTGCGACGATATGCCGGCGTGTGGTCGTTGTGGGCGCTCGGGGTGGGCGCGGTTATTTCCGGACATTTTTCCGGTTGGAACCTGGGCTTGAGCAACGGCTGGGGCAGCATGCTGGTGGCCGGCATCATCATCGCGGTGATGTACTTGGGCCTGACCTTCTCAATCGCCGAGATGAGCCCCGCGCTACCGCATACCGGCGCTGCCTATTCTTTCGCGCGCACGGCAATGGGGCCTTGGGGTGGATTCTTGACCGGCCTGTCGGAAAACGTGGAGTACGTACTCACGCCGGCGGTCATCGTGTTCTTCATCGGCAGCTACATGGGAGGAATATTCGGCACGCCCGATGCGGCGCAGCCGCTGTGGTGGATCGGCTTCTACGTTGTCTTCATCGGCTTGAACATCATCGGCGTGGAATTGTCTTTCCGGATCACGCTGGTCGTGACCTTGCTGGCGCTGGGCTGTCTGGTGGCGTTCTGGATCAGCGCGTTACCGCATATCGACTTCAATCGCTGGGCGCTCAATATCGGGGCGGGCCCGGATGGTAAGCCCATCGAACTGCCCGATGGCGGCGGCAGTTGGTTCCCCTTCGGCTGGAAAGGCGTACTGGCCACGCTGCCGTTCGCGGTCTGGCTGTTCCTGGCCATCGAGCAACTGCCGTTGGCTGCTGAAGAATCTGTGGATCCCAAGCGCGACATGCCGCGCGGCATCATCCTGGGCATGTTTACCTTGATCGTGTCCGCTTTCATGATCATGTGGCTGAATCCAGCCGTCGCCGGCATCGGCTCGTTCAAGCTCGCCACCTCCGGCGAACCGTTGCTGGACGGTTTCAAGGCCATCTATGGCGAAGGCATCGCCAGCCTGCTCGCGCTGGTGGCGGTGCTGGGCTTGGTGGCCAGCTTCCACACCATCATTTTCGCCAAGGGTCGACAGGTCTACTCACTGAGCCGCGCGGGCTACTTCCCGCCCGGGCTTTCCGTAACGCACGGCACGCGCAAGACCCCGTACGTGGCGATGATTTTTGGTGCACTGGTCGCGCTGGCGGTGATGTTCGCCCTGTGGTTTGGCCTTGGCACCGATCGCGGCGGGGCCGTTATCGGTGCGACGCTGTTGAACATGGCGGTATTCGGTGCGATGTTCAGCTACTTCATGCAGGCGCTGTCATTCATCGTGCTGCGCAAGAAGCTACCGCACATTCATCGGCCTTACCGCAGTCCATTCGGGATATTCGGCGCTGCGTTGACCATGATCATCGCGGTCGCCACGCTGTATTACCAACTGACCGATCCGGTCTATCGCCAAGCGGTGCTTTGGGTGGCGATCTGGTTCGTCATCGGCATCCTGTACTTTGCTGTACGCGGCAGGCACCGGCTGATCCTTTCGCCGGAAGAGGAGTTCGCGCTGGAGCACAAAGAGAAAGCTGCTGCTCGCTAATCGAATCGGGCGGTGGCACTGCGCCACCGCCTCTTTGGCACGACGGATGGAACTCATGACCGCACCTCTAAGCTTCGCCGACCTCAAGCGCGCCGTCGCGGACGGCAGCATCGACACCGTGTTGGCCTGCATGGTGGACATGCAGGGACGACTGATCGGCAAGCGCTTCCAGGCCGAGTTTTTCCTGGATAGCGCACACGACGAAACCCACGGCTGTAACTATCTGCTGGCCGACGACATCGACATGGAGCCGGTACCGGGTTATGCCGCGGCCAGTTGGGACAAAGGCTATGGCGACTTCGCGCTGAAGCCGGACCTAACCACACTGCGCCGCATACCCTGGCTGGAAGGCACCGCGCTGGTGCTCTGCGATGTACTGGATCACCACCACAATGATCTGCCGCACAGCCCGCGCGCGATATTGAAGAAACAGATCGCCCGTTTGAAGGAACGTGGGTATGTGGGCATGTTCGCTTCGGAACTGGAGTTCTATCTGTTCGACGAAACCTACGAAGCGTTGAATGCGCGCGACTACCGCAATCCCAAGACCGCGGGCTACTACATTGAGGATTACCACATCCTGCAGACCACCCGCGAAGAGCCGGTGATGCGGGCGATGCGGCGCGGGATGCAGGCGGCCGGCATTCCGGTGGAGAACACCAAAGGTGAATGGGGACCCGGACAGGAAGAAATCAACGTGCGCTACGCCGAAGCGCTGGAAATGGCCGACCGCCACGCGATCATGAAGAACGGCTGCAAGGAGATCGCCATGCAGTACGGCAAATCGATCACCTTCATGGCCAAGTGGAAATACGACCTGGCAGGTTCCAGCAGCCATATCCACAATTCGTTGTGGGACGCGAAGACCGGCAAACCGAATTTCCACGACCCCAAGGACGAGCACGGAATGTCCGAGCTGATGCGCCAATGGGTGGCCGGCCAAGTGAAGTACGCGCGCGACATCACCTGGTTCCTGGCGCCTTACATCAACTCCTACAAGCGCTTCCAGGCAGGCACTTTCGCCCCGACCAAGGCGATCTGGAGCGTCGACAATCGCACGGCCGGCTTCCGCCTATGCGGCGAAGGCGGCAAAGGCATCCGCATCGAATGCCGCATCGGCGGCGCCGACCTGAACCCCTACCTCGCCTACGCCGCACTGATCGCCGCGGGGCTGGCCGGCATCGACGAGAAACTGAAACTCGGCAAGCCGCATGATGGAGACGCCTACCACGGCGACAAACTCCCCGAGGTACCCAAGACGCTGCGCGACGCCACCGATGCGTTGCGTGGGTCGAAGATGCTGCGCAAGGCACTGGGCGATGAAGTGGTCGATCACTACGTCCACACGGCCGAATGGGAACAATTCGAGTACGACCGGCGGGTGACCGATTGGGAAGTCCGGCGCGGTTTTGAGCGGTATTGAAAAGCAGCTCCTTGTAGGAGTGGTGCCGGCATGCCGGCACCGGTGAGTCGCGATAGGGCGTTATCGGCAAAGCTTCATCGCGACTCACGTCGCTCCCACAGGGAAAGTACTCCAGCACGAAGGAAACGCATGACCAACGAAGTAAAACTGATTTCCCCAGTGGATGGCCGCGTCTATGCGGAACGCCATTACGCCAGCGACCAGACGGTCGCCGCAGCGCTAGACGCCGCGGGCCATGCACAGCGCGCATGGAAGCGGGTACCGCTGGCCGAGCGCGCGGCGTATTGCCATGCCGCCGTCGATGCGATGCTGGCGATGCGGGAAGAAATCGCGCCGGAGCTGGCCTGGCAGATGGGTCGCCCAGTGCGCTACGGTGCCGGCGAACTGCGCGGCTTCGAGGAACGCGCACGCCACATGATCGATATCGCGCCATCGGCTTTGGCTGATATCCATCCGGAACCGAAGTCCGGCTTCCGCCGTTACATCCGGCGCGAACCGCTGGGCACCGTCTTCGTAATCGCGCCCTGGAATTATCCGTATCTGACCGCGGTCAACTCCATCATTCCTGCGCTGATGGCAGGCAATGCGGTCATCCTGAAGCACGCCACCCAGACCTTGCTGGTCGGTGAGCGCTTCGAACAGGCATTTCGAGAAGCGGGACTGCCGCCTGGTCTGTTTCGCAATCTGTTGCTGGATCACGACCAAGCCGCACGCGTCATTGGGTCGGGCCGGGTGCAACAGGTCAATTTCACCGGCTCGGTGGAAGGCGGACGCGCGATGGAAGGCGCCGCAAGCGGCCATTTCCTGGGACTGGGCCTAGAGTTGGGCGGCAAGGATCCCGCTTATGTACGTGCCGATGCCGATCTTGCCTTCACCGTCGAGAACCTGGTGGACGGCAGCTTCTTCAATTCGGGACAGAGTTGTTGCGGCATCGAACGCATATACGTGGCGCGGAAGTTGTACTCCGAGTTCGTCGAACGCTTCGCCGAACTGACGCGCACCTACGTGCTGGGCGATCCATTGGACAAAGCCACCACGTTAGGGCCAATGGTCAAGGCGTCCAGTGCTGATTTTGTACGCGCGCAGATTGCGCAAGCCATCGGCCATGGCGCGCGTGCACTGATCGACGCGACCACGTTTACTGCCGACGCCATCGGCACACCGTATCTGGCACCGCAGGTCCTGATCGATGTGGATCATTCGATGTCGGTGATGCGCGAGGAAAGCTTCGGCCCGGTTGTCGGCATCATGGCGGTGGAGAACGACGAGCAAGCGGTGAAGCTGATGAACGACAGCGCCTACGGCCTGACTGCTTCGCTCTGGACGCGCGATCTGGAAGCGGCGGAAGACCTCGGCGATGCCATCGCCACCGGCACGGTCTACATGAATCGCTGCGATTATCTGGACCCCGCATTGGCGTGGACCGGCGTCAAACATACCGGGCGCGGCGCCACGCTGTCGCGCGTGGGCTACGAAACACTGACCCGCCCGAAATCCTTCCATCTTCGCCACGAGATCACCTCTTAAGGGGTTCTGCATGACTCGCGCCAACTGGAACTACCCCACCGCCATCCGTTTCGGCGCCGGCCGTATCGCCGAACTCGCCGAGGTCTGCCTGGCTAATGGCATCCGCAAACCCCTGCTGGTCACCGATGCCGGTCTGGCGTCTTCGCCGATCACCATCGGCGCGCTTGCCGGTTTACGCGCGGCGGGATTGGACGCCGAACTGTTTGCCGATCTCAAATCCAATCCTGTCGAAGCCAACCTCAACGATGGTCTGTTGGCTTATCGCGACGGCGGCCATGACGGCGTGGTGGCTTTCGGTGGCGGCAGCGGACTGGACACCGGCAAGTTGATCGCTTTCATGAGCGGACAATCGCGGCCGATCTGGGACTTCGAAGACATCGGTGATTGGTGGACACGTGCAGATCCGGACGGCATTGCGCCGATCATCGCAGTCCCCACCACCGCGGGCACGGGTTCGGAAGTGGGCCGCGCCGGCGTATTGACCGATGAAACAACCCACACCAAGAAGATCATCTTTCACCCGAAGATGATGCCGCGCGCGGTGATCTGCGATCCGCAACTCACTGTGGGCATGCCGCCGCGGATCACCGCCGGCACCGGCATGGACGCGCTGTCGCACTGCCTGGAAGCTTATTGCGCGCCCGGCTATCACCCGATGGCCGACGGCATTGCCCTGGAAGGCATGCGCCTGGTGAAGAACGCCCTGCCCCGCGCCTACGCGCGGCCCGACGACATCGACGCACGCGGCGACATGATGACCGCGGCCGCCATGGGCGCCACCGCCTTCCAGAAAGGCCTGGGCGGCATGCATGCTTTGTCGCATCCGATCGGCGCGCTATACGACACTCATCACGGCATGACCAATGCGGTGTTCATGCCCTACGTACTGGCGTTCAATCGCAGCGCCATTGAGGAACGCATTGCGCGACTGGCCGCTTACCTGCAGCTGCCACGTACGGATTTCGTCGGTTTTCTGGATTGGATCCTGGAGCTGCGCGCGCAGTTAGGCGTGCCGCATACGCTGCCGGAGTTCGGCGTGGATGGAAACCGCGCCGGCGAGATTGCGACGATGGCCGAAGCGGATCCGTCGGCGGGTGGGAATCCGATCAAGTTCGACGCGGCGGCAGCGGCGAAGGTGTTGGACGCGGCATTGGTGGGGCGTGTGTGATACATCCAGCCCGTGACAACCCAAAGCGGGTTGGCCGCCAGCATTAACGTAGAGCGGAGCTTGCTCCGCTGCTTTTGCTCCGGACCAAGAATTTAAAGCTCGGCTCCACAAGAAGCATCTTTCAAGCGAGTATTCGGTATTGCCTGCCGTTGCTACGGCCTCACCGCTACTGACACATTCCTATCGCGGGGCGCAGCTCGCTCTACAAACGCGGACATGTCCCTTGTGGGAGTGGTGCCGGCATGCCGGCACCAGTGAGCCGCGACCGGGAAGATCAACGTCGCGACTCACGTCGCTCCCACAAGGACGCTATACCGATGTTCCTGCCATAACGTGTTGACCGCCAACACAGCATCTCGGCTCTACACCAGACCTACCGCATCAACACCACTTCTTCCGCGCTGGTCGGGTGAATGGCCACGGTGTCGTGCAGATCAGACAGGGTGATGCCCTTCTTCATCGCCACCGCGAAGCCCTGCAGGATTTCGTCGGCGCCCTCGCCCAGCAGATGCAATCCCACCACGCGCTCTTCGGGGCCCACGCAAACCAGCTTGAACAGGCTGCGTTGCGGCGAATCGGCCAGCGCGTGCAGCATGGGGCGAAAGCGTGTCCGGTAAACTGCGACGGCGTTGCCGTAACGGTCCCGTGCTTCCTGTTCGGTCAGCCCGATCTTGCCGATGGGCGGATGCGAAAACACCACCGTGGCGATATCCGAATAATCCAGCTTTGCTTCGGGCTTGCCGCCGAAGACCCGATCCATCAGCCGGCGCGCCGCCGCGATCGCGACCGGCGTCAATGCGGGTCGGTCGGTGACGTCGCCAACCGCGTAGATACCGGGCGCCGTCGTGTTCTGATAGTCGTCCACCTGGATATAACCCGATAAATCCAGCTCGACGCCTGCAAGCTCCAGCCCCAGGCCTGCCGTGGTCGCGCTGCGCCCGGTGGCAAAGATAAGGCAGTCGAAGCGCTCGCTGCGCACTTGCGCCGTATTGATCAGCGCGACGCCATTGTCAGCGGTCGATTCCACACCCGCCAGCGAATAGCCAAAGCGCGCATGGATGCCATGCTGCTTCGTATCCTCCAGTAGCTCGGCGGTCAGGTCGGGCTCAAAGCTATCCAGCAATCTCTGGCCGCGCACGAACAATTCGACTTGGCTGCCCAATGCCTGCAGCACGCCGGCCAATTCCACAGCCACATAGCCAGCGCCCACGATTGCCACGCGCGGCGGCGCTTCGCAGAAATTGAAGAAGTCATCCGAGACCAAACCATGTTCCGCACCCGGCACGGCCGGGCGCCGCGGCCGGCCACCGGTGGCGATCAGAATGTGCTGCGCCGTCAGCCGAGTGCCGTCTTCACTCTCGACGGTGTGACGGTCGATCAGTCGGCCACGGCACGGCATCCACACGATGCCGTTCTCATCCAGACGCTTGCGATAGCTGGTGTGGATACCGGCAATGTAGCGCTGGCGATGGACGATGAATTCGCGCCAGTCCAGCTTTGGCGCCGGCGTGTCGAATCCCAGTTCTCCCGCCAGGGTGATGTGCTGCGACAGCTCGGCCGCCAGCCACATCGCCTTCTTCGGCACGCAACCCACATTGACGCAAGTACCACCGAGTTCGCCGGGTTCCAGCAGCGCCACGCGCGCGCCGTGCGCCGCCGCGCGGAATGCGCCCGCCAAGCCGCCGGAACCACCGCCAACAACGATCAGGTCGAAATCGCTCATGCGAAGCGCTCCACGCGATAAGGCGCAGGATCGAAGGCCGGCGCGCGTTGGTTGATCAAATCCGCCATCAGTTGTCCCGTTGCAGTGCTCATGCTGATTCCCAGCATGCCATGGCCGGCAGCAAGCCACAGTCGCGAATGATTCGGCACGCGCCCCAGTAGCGGAAGATCGTCGTAGGTCATCGGTCGCCAGCCGTACCAGCGCTCTTGCACTACTTCACCCACCGGTTCGCGCAGGTACTCGCGCGCGGCACGCTCCAATGCGGCCAGCCGGGTGGTATTGAGTGTGGTGTCGGGCCCTGAGAACTCCATGGTGCTGCCCAAGCGGAAACCGCTGTCCCACACGGTCACGCACACCGAGCGATCCTTCAACACCATCGGGCGTTGCGGCACCAGCGCAGGCCGCGAATAGGTAATCGAATAGCCTTTGCCGGGCTGGATGGGCAGCTTTAAACCCAGTGGCTTGGCGAATGGGGCCGACCATGCGCCGAGTGCGATCACCACATCGCGGCCGTGGCGAACCCCCAGCACCGTGTCGACGATAACGCCGCTTTCCCGCGGGTCCAGACGCTCTACTGTGCATTGTTCTTCGATGACGCCGCCACGCTCACGCACCGCCCGCGCCAGTTCGGCGACATAGCGGTCCGGCCGCAGGCGTGCGTCACCAGGAAAACGGATGGCGCCGGCGACACCGGGCAAAATTGCGGGTTCGTTACGTTCGTACTCCTGGCCGGCGATTATCTCGCTGGCGATACCGAATTCGCGCAAGGCTTCGCATTCGGCGGTATAGCGTTCGAAATTGCGTGATTCGCGAAAGACATAGTCCAGGCCTTCCTGTTCGAATTCGCAGTCCAGTCCATAACGCTCCACCCAGTCAACCAGACGAACTCGTGCGTCGTTGAGCAGCACGGACCGGGCCGAAGTGCTTTGGCGCCAATCGCGCAGATTGCAGCGCGCGGCAAAACGCGCGAGCCAGCGCCACAACGCGGGATCTACTCGAGGTTTCAGGTAAAGCGGCGCATCCGGCACGAACATCCATCGCAGCGCCTGCACGACGACGCCGGGCGCCGCCAATGGTGGTGCATGGCTGGGAGTGATGGTGCCGCAGTTGCCATGCGAGGCGCCGCCGCCGATCTTGCCGGCTTCCAGCACGCGAACTCCACGACCGGATTCCAACAACGCCAAAGCGGTGGCAAGGCCGATCGCGCCGCCGCCGATGATTAGTATGTCGTCCTGCGATGGAGTGGTTTGAGCGCTCACCTGCGCAGTTTAGAGCGTGTCACGCGCTTTGGGATGAGATGCTGTGTTGCCGCAACCACGCGTTGCGAGTCCGCACACCACGACGAGCGGGCGATCTTGTCAGCGTGTTGCTCGCATTGGCTGAAGCTTCAAATACGTCAGTGATCGCCACAGCCATTCCATCGGACCGAAGCGATAGCGCCTCAGCCATGCATGGCTGAGCAGCACCTGCGCCGCGAACAGCACCACGACGAACGGCACCTGCCACGCGCGCGGAAGCCGTTCGAAGTAGCCCAAACCATAACCGTAGAAAATCCATGTGCAAACCAGCGACTGCAGCAAATAATTGCTGAGCGCCATACGGCCAGCCGGCGCCAACCCTTGCAACAATCGCTTCCAGGGCGGCGACTGCAGGCCCCGCACGATCCAGGCCATGTACCCCAGACACATCAGCGCGCTGCCAAAGGCATTCAATGCGAAAGCGGTGGCCGTGGCGATGTTGAAGGTGACGAAATCCATCGTGGGTTCCAGCGCATAGGCGCCCAGCATCGCCACCAAGCCAACTGGCAACGCCAGCCAGCGGAGCCGCAGGAACAAAGGCGAATGCTGCTCCGGCCGCGCAATAGCCCCGCTCTTCACGAACCAACTACCCAGCAAAAACATGCCGAGCACCGAGAATCCCATCACCGGCAGATTGCCGAGCATGAACCCGGTGTCCTCGACGCGTTGCACCGTCGCTTGCAGGAAGGTTCCGACGCTGTAGGCCTGCCGTTCGCCCTCGCGCAGTGCTTCCATCTGCCCGCCGAGTTCGGCCATGGACTTACTCCATTCCGCGGCCGCCGTAGGCTCCAGCTGCATCAGCGTGCCGAGCAGACCGAGTGCTCCCATGAAAGCCACCGGCAGCAGATAGACGCCTGCCGCCAACCATGGCAGCCATTTTTGCGGCGTGGGGCGAAAGGCCAGCAACAGGAACGACACCAGCGCGTACGTCACCAGAATGTCGCCAGCCCAGATCAGCAAGGCGTGCATCAGCCCGATGCCCAGCAGGACCAAACCGCGACGCCAGTACATCCCCGCGAACGGACGCTTCGTCGCCTCGGCACGTTGCGACATCACCGCGAATCCCATGCCGAACAACAGCGAGAACAAGGTGTAGAACTTTCCCTGGATCAGCACGTAGATCGCCGCGTCCACCCAGCGATCCGCGCCGGTCAACGTGGGATCGAGGCCGGTGAGGGCACCGACCAGCGTCCCGGCGAACCCTTCGATATTCATCAGCAGGATGCCCAGCAAGGCGAAGCCACGCAGCACATCCAGCGTCCCGATACGCTCGGCAGGAGCGATCGGCGATAGATTCTGAATTTGCGATGGCTCCATTGCCTGCCCCTGGCGGTTTTCCGGATTAGATCACGGCACCTGCGACCGAATACGACAACGGCCCGATACCCGGGCCGTTGCAGCGACTACATACGGGAAATCGGTCAGTGCTGGTGGCCGCCGTCGCCGTGCACGTGGCCGTGCTCCAGCTCTTCCTTGCTCGCTTCGCGTACATCGACGATTTCCACATCGAAATGCAAGTCCTTGCCGGCCATGGGATGGTTCAGATCCACATCCACCACGCTCATTCCGATCTTCTCGACGGTTACCGCGCGCGGGCCGAAGTTGGTCTGCAGGATGACCTGCTGGCCCGGGGTGAGCTTCTGGTTGCCGAAATGCTTCTTCGGCACACGCTGGGTAAGACCCTCACGACGCTCGCCGTACGCATCCGTCGCTGCGACATCCACACCGAAGCTTTCGCCGGCTTCGCGGTCCTGCATGGCGTTTTCCAGGCCAGGAATGATGTTGCCGTGGCCGATCAGCACGGCCAGCGGTTCGCGTTCCTTGGAGGTTTCCAGCGGCTCCTGTTCGTGGGCGGTGCGCTCGGATACGGAGTAATGGAAACGGACGACGCTGTCTTTTGCGATTTTCATACTGGACTCTGTAATAGGCTGCCGCTGGGCAGGCAGGAACGGCTTGTAGGCCGCGATGGATTGAGGCGAAGATGCGCCCGATGAAGACCGACCATTATCCCGGCTTGACCGCCAGCACGCCACCGATCACGCGAACGCGCCGGTTTTCCCACCGGATGGTCCTGCCCAGTCTGGGCTTGGCTTTAGCGGTGTTGCTGACCAGCTGCGGCGGCAAGGGAAATACGCGCCCCACCTCCGCACCGGCATCTCCACGCCCTTGGCCCGTCGTGCAAGCCGCCGATCCGGCCGGCGCCAATGCGGTGCTGATGCGGGCTATAGGGCTGGTCGGCACACCGTATCGGTACGGCGGCAACACGCCCGAATCGGGCTTCGACTGCAGCGGCCTGGTGGCCTATGTTTATCGGGACGTGCTGGATCTGCGCCTGCCACGCACCTCACGGGAATTGGCCCAGGTACAGGGCCCGCGCATCGCGCCGCGGCAGCTGGCACCGGCCGACCTGGTGTTTTTCGGCAGCCGCGGGAATGTCAGCCACGTAGGGATCTATGTCGGCGAGGGCCGCTTCGTGCATGCCCCCAGCACCGGCGGCACCGTCCGCCTGGATCACCTGGATGGCGCATATTGGCGGGACCATTACACTGGCGCGAAACGCGTGTTGAACTGACGGCAGGTCAGTTCTGTGACGGGGCACTGCTGAACTTAACTAAATTTTAACTATTTGTGAACAAAATGAAGGCGGCATGAAGGCATCATCGCCCCTTCGTATGTAACCAGCCCGCCCGAGTGATCGACGACGACCTGCCAACAGGCCTGCCTGCCGCCACCCTCTACCGCACTTCAAAGAGCGAGACTTCCCAGGGCTGGACTTCAAAGAGTAATTTCCGCTTCGTTGTAGCTACCCTGCTCTTCTCCTGCAGCGCGGCGGTCTGGGCTCAGACCACTCCCGCGGAAATTCCGGCTGACGCTGCCGCCGAAACCGTCGCCTCTACCGACGTCGTATCCATCGAAGCCAAGCCCGGCGCCGCTTCGGCAGGCGTATCGGCTATCGATAACGTCAAAGCCAAGGCGACCGAAGCCGCCGCCGCCACGCTGACGGCATTGCTCCCACGTTTGGCTGCCAGCGACACGGTGCCGTTGCTGGACCGGTCGACCTTGGTCGCCGGCGATCTCAGCCGCCTGCTGGCCAGCTACGACCTGACCCGCACCGGAGTGATCGCCCAAGAGGAAGAAGGCGGCAAGATCCAGTCGCTGCTCAAGCGTGCGCTAACGCTGATGGGTACGCCGTACCGCTGGGGCGGCACTTCACCGGACAGTGGATTCGATTGCAGCGGTCTGGTGGGTTACGTTTTCCAAACCGCCCTGGGTATCGAGCTGCCGCGCGTCTCGCGCGAGATGGCCGCCAAGGCCGACGCGGAACTGATCAAGAATCGCGAAGATCTCAAGCAGGGCGACCTGGTGTTCTTCGGACCGAAAGGCCGCGTCAACCACGTGGGCATCTACGTCGGCGAAGGCCGCTTCCTGCATTCGCCCAGCCGCGGCAAGGACGTACGCGTGGATAGCCTGACCACCGGCTATTGGGGCAACCGCTTTCTGCAGGCGCGCCGGGTCGCCCTGTAAGCTTTGCAACCTCGTTAGACCCGCTCTTAAGCGAGACACGGAAGGCCGCTATCAAGCGGCCTTTATCGTTGCCGCATCTTGGTAATGCGCGACGGTCTGTTCGATGTTCTTGCTCAGCTCCATCACCTTGGTGGCGTACTCAGCCAGCTGGCAGTCTTCAGGCGCTTGCGGTTGCCATGAAGGCACCGGCGTAGGCTTGCCTTCCACCGCATCCAACGCCACGAACACGATAATGCAGTGGGTACACAAGCGGTTTTCGCCGCCCATGGGATCGCGAGCCCGCACATCCACCGCGAAATGCATGCTGCTGGTACCGGTGTAGACCAGCTTCGCCGATATCGTCACCAGGTCGCTGATGCGGATCGGTGAAACGAAGCGGATGCCGCCGACCGCCACGGTGACGCTGTAATTTCCACTCCAACCTACCGCCGCGGCGTAACCCACCTGGTCGATCCATTTCATGACCACGCCGCCATGCACCTTTCCGCCATAGTTGACGTCCGCGGGCTCGGCCAGAAAACGGAAAGTCAATTCGCGTTGCTCGCCACTCATTGTCGGGCTCCTTGGTTGGGGCGTGTCATTGCTGGAGGGGAACAGGGTATGCCGCCTTGCGGCGTCGCAGGTTAGCCGCCATGCTGCGCCGACCCCGGCCGGTGGAATGGCACCGGTCGTTCCTTCAGTACAAGAGCCTCACTCAGGAGCCGTACGCAATGCAAGCTTCTCTGCTGACGAATCTGCTGTTGCCGCTGGCATTGGGCATCATCATGCTAGGCCTGGGCTTGGGCCTGACCACCGAAGATTTCCGGCGAGTGGCGCGTTACCCGCGTGCGGTATTGACGGGCTTGAGTTTGCAGACGCTGGTGCTGCCGTGGGTGGCGTTCGCATTGGCGCTGGGCTTCGGCCTGCCGCCCGAGCTGGCCGTGGGATTGATGCTGCTGGCGGCATCGCCAGGTGGCGCGACCGCCAACATCTACAGTCATCTGGCACGTGGCGACGTCGCGTTGAACATCACCTTGACCGCCATCAACAGCCTGCTTTGCCTGCTCACTCTGCCGCTGATCCTGAATCTTTCGCTGGAATACTTTCTCGGCGCCGGCCAGTACGTACCGCCGCCGACAAAAAAAGTCATCGAAGTCGCCGTCATCATCGTCTTGCCGGTTGCGTTGGGCATGCTGATCCGCGCCAAGGCGCCCGGCTTCGCCGCGCGGACTGAAAAGCCGTTGCGCCTGCTCTCCGTGCTGGTATTGGTGCTGTTGATCGTCGCGGCCGTGAGGCAGGAATGGAACACACTGACACGCTACTTCGCCGTCGTCGGTCTGGCGTGCTTGTTGTTCAACCTGATCAGCATGGCGACCGGCTACGCCGCGCCGCGAGCGTTGAAGCTACCCAAGCGCCAGGCGATCGCCATTGCGATGGAAATTGGCATCCACAACGGAACGCTGGCGATCTTCATCGCGCTCAACGTCCTGCAGAACCCCACCGTGTCGGTACCGGCCGCGGTCTACAGCCTGCTGATGTTCTTCACCGCGGCGCTGTTCGCCTTCTGGTCGGCGCGAGGTCGCGCGACGGCAGGCGATAGTGAATAACCGTTTACCGCGCTCTCGTAGAGCGTAGCTTGCTGCGCTGCTTTTCGCGTATTGGCTCCGGAGACGATCAGCCGAGCAAGCTCGGCTCTACATGAGGTCACGGCTATTCACTATCGCCCGCCGTTGCGACGACCTTATTGTCATTGACTAGGGGCTATCGCGGGGCGCACCCTCAGCGGCGAACCGTGTAGTCCATACCGACCGAAACCGGCCCGACTTCAGCAAAGCCGAAACGTGCGTACAAATGCTTGGCATCGCCATCGGCGATCAGCGAGACATTGGAACTGTCGGGCGCATTCGCACGCAGCCAGGCGTCCAGCGCCGACATGATGCCCCTGCCCAGGCCGCGTCCCTGATGCTCGGGCTCCACCGCGATATCGACCACGATGAAGAAACAGCCGCCGTCACCAATCACGCGTCCCATGCCGACGGTTCTTTGAGCGTGTAGCACGCTCACACCATACAAAGTGTTGGGCAATCCGCGCGCGGCGGCTTCCGCCGAACGTGGCGCCATTCCGGCAACCGAACGCAGGCGCCGATAGTCGTCGGCCTGTGGGAATTGATCCAGCAACTGATAACCGTCCGGCAACGTCATGATGTCCTGCCTGTCGCTTCAGTATCTTCCAGGCCTACATTGGACGATGCCGCTTGGTAGACCTGCGCATCCAGCAATCCGGTCTCTTTGGCGACCAGTACCGGCACCAGCATCTGGCCGGTCACATTGGTCATGGTCCGCATCATGTCCAGCACGCGATCGATCGCATACAGATAGCCGATGGTTTCCAGCGGCAGACCCGCCGCGCTCAGCACCACGGTCGCCATCACCACCGCGGTGCCTGGCACGCCGGCAGTGCCGAAGCTGCCGAGCACCGAAGCGATCAGCACGATCAAATACTGATCCGGAGTGAGCGCGTGCCCCGTGTATTGCGCGATGAATATCGCGCACAGCGCCGGATAGATAGCGCCGCATCCATCCATCTTGATGCTCGCACCTAGCGGAACCGCAAACGCCGCATAGTCCTTGTCGACACCCAGATTGTGGGTGACCGCTCGTAGCGACGCGGGCATGGCGGCAAAGCTGGATGAACTGACGAATGCCACCTGCATTCCGGGCGCAGCGCCGCGGAAGAATTTCAGGGGATTCAACCGGTGTGCCAACAATAGGCCGCTATAGACCACCACGATGTGCAAGGCGCAGGCGATATAGAGCGCGCCGACGAAGTTCGCCAGCGGCAGCAACTTACTGAAACCGTAAGACCCTACCAGTGAAGCGATGAGGCCGAAGGTACCCAGCGGCGTGATTTCCAGCACGAAACGCGTGATCTGGATCATGATCTCGCTGGCTTCGTCTGCCAGCTTGCGCGCGCCGGCAACGCGTTCGCCCAGCTTCACCATCGCAAAACCAATCAGGCCGGCGAAGAAGATCACCGGCAGGATCGAGCCCCTGCCCGCAGCCAGCACGGTCTCGCCCGCCGCATTCTTGGTCGTACCGATGCCGGTGAGTGCCTGGAACGGATTGGAGGGCACCACGTTGAGCAGCACCTGGATCGGACTGGGAATGTCCCTGGGCTTGTAACCGGGATCGACCTGCAGGCTGGCGACGCCCACGCCAGGCTGCATCACCACACCCACCGCCAAACCAATAGAGACCGCCAGCACGGCGGTGATCACGAACCACAGGAAGGTGCGTCCGCCCAGCGCCGCGACCGATTTCTGCCCATGCAGGCGCGACACCGCATTGATCACCGCGAAGAACACCAGCGGTATTGCGATCATCTTGATCAGCGTGACGTACAAGTCGCCCAAAGGTCCAAACCAGGTATCGGCCGCCGGACCCATCAGCCAACCGGCCAACGCGCCCAGTACGAAACCAGCGAGCACGCGCTGCCAGAACGGAATCTTGAACCAAGCAGCAACCAGCTTCATGCCATCAACCTGTGGGGGGTGTCCGCACGATAGCCGACCCCGCCACCCGAGGCGACCGCACCATTGGAATACCGGTGTGTCATCAGCGGGACACTGTATACGCGGCATAATCGCCTTTCGTCATTTCTCCGGTACCCGTATGCGTCGCAGCCTTTTCGCCTTGCCAGTGCTCGGCACCACTTTGATCACTCTGCTCGCAGGTTGCGCTTCCAGCCCAGGCAGGGTCGGCACCGCCAAGACTTATCAGGTAGACGTCACACCTGTCACACATCCCCAAGGCGAGACGCCCGCGTGGTGGTACCGCAGCGGCGCTGCTCGCGCTGCCGGCAACGGTGCCATGCAAGGGCGTGCGAAGAACGTGATCCTGTTCCTGGGCGATGGCATGAGCCTGACCACGGTCGCCGCCGCCCGCATCCTGCAGGGACAGCGTAAAGGCCAACCCGGCGAAGAGAACCTGCTGTCGTGGGAACACTTTCCCCATACCGCGCTCGCCAAGACTTACAACACCGATTCGCAAACCCCCGACTCCGCCGGCACCATGACCGCGATCGTGGCTGGTGTAAAAACGCACATGGGTGCCATCGGCGTTTCCACCGGCCACCGCAACGACTGCGCGGGCAGTTTGCAGAAGCCGCTGCTCAACTGGCTGCAATTGGCTGACAGCGCCGGTCTGGCGACCGGCATTGTGTCGACCGCGCGCCTCACCCATGCCACGCCCGCCGCGTTGTACGCGCACTCGCCGGATCGCAATTGGGAAAACGACACCGACCTGCCCGCCAACGCTGTGGCGGAAGGCTGCAAGGACATCGCACAGCAACTGCTATCTGCTTCGCGCTTCGGCCAAGGTCCCACAGTGGCACTGGGTGGCGGTCGCGCCGAGTTCACCAGCACCGAACAACGCGACCCCGAGTACGACGACAAAGTCGGCGAACGCCTGGACGGACGCGACCTGACTGAAGAATGGCGGCGCGCCAATCCGCAGGGCGCCTACGTCTGGAATGCGCAACAGCTGCAAGCGGCAAAGAACGCGCCGCGGCTGCTGGGTTTGTTCGAACCGGATCATATGCAGTTCGAGCATGATCGCCCCAAGGACGTCGCCGGCGAACCTTCGCTGGCCGAGCTCACCCGCGCGGCCATCGGCGTGCTGGCGGACAATCCGGAAGGGTACGTATTGATGGTTGAAGGCGCGCGCATCGATCACGCCAATCACTACGGCAACGCCTACCGTGCGCTAGACGAAACCATCGCGATGTCCGATGCGGTGCAGGCTGCGCTGGATGCCACGTCGCGGGAGGACACGCTGATCATCGTCACCGCTGATCATTCGCACACGCTGAACTTCGTCGGTTATCCGGTGCGTGGCAATCCCATCCTGGGCAAGGTTCGTGGCCAAGGCAGCGAAGACGACACGCCTGGCGACTGGGCTCGCGATCAGACCGGGCAGACCTTCACCACGCTCAGCTACGCCAACGGGCCGGGTTATACCGGCGCCAGCAATCAACAGCCCGCCGGACCCAAGCACTTCCTGCACGCGCCCAGCAGTGTCGAAGCGGCGGAAGGCCGTCCCGACCTGGGTCACGTGGATACCGAACATCCGGATTATCTGCAGGAAGCACTGGTGCCACTGAAATCCGAATCGCACGGCGGCGACGATGTCGGCATCTGGGCCATCGGCCCGGGCAGCGACGCCGTGCGCGGCACGGTGGAACAGAACGTGATCTACCACTTCGTCGTACAAGCCACGCCCAAGCTGCGCGAACGCCTGTGCGCCGCCAACACCTGCAATGCTGATGGTGTGCCGGTGGAACTGCCTAAGCCAGGGGATTTCGAGAAGGAATAGTCGCTTTGGTAGACCCGAGGTCCTCGTGCCTTGGTAGAGCCGAGCTTGCTCGGCTGCTTTTGGCTTGCGAGCCTTGACGCGAAGATCAGCGGAGCAAGCTCCGTTCTACGAGAAGCGCTTTTCATAAGCCGTTTAATGGCTGAAAAGCGGCTATTCGCTATCGTCTGCCGTTGCGACGGCCTCATTGCTGTTGACTCGTCACAATCCCGGGGCGCAGCTCCGCTCTACGAGAAGCGGAGCCGCGCATAGGCTTTTATATGCTGGAGGCGGACCTTAAAACGGTTTCGCCAGCACCAGCCACACCACACCGATCAACAACAATACCGGCGCTTCGTTGAACAGCCTCAGTTTGAACGAAGAAGGTAACGCACGGCCTTTCTCGGTGCCTTTCAACCAACGTCCGGCAATGATGAAGTGCGCCAGAAGCAGCACCACCAGCGTCAGCTTGGCGTGCAACCAACCGCCCGCGATGCCGAAGTAGAACCACAGCACCAGACCCAGGATCATCGCGATGCCGAACATGTTGTGCCCGAACCGGTACAACTTGCGCCCCATCAGCAACAACCGCGCCTGCGTTTCGGATTGTCCCTGCGTTTCCGCCAGATTGACCAGAATGCGCGGGAGATAGAAAACCGTGGCCATCCACGCGATCACGAAAACGAGATGGAAAGTCTTGACCCAAGGGTAGAGCATCGCTTTATCCACGCTGGCCGTCTCCGTTGCTGGCAATTGGGCGTGGATTCTCCGCTATCGGAATCAAGACTGTCCAATCAGTGAGCGGTGAGCGTTTAAAGCTTTTGCTTTACCTCCCCCTTTTGTAAAGGGGGATGACCCGCCATTCGGCGGTTGAAAAACATTTGAGGGGGATTTGCTTTTGCTCTTAAAAAGAACAAAAACACAGCGAAAAGCAAATCCCCCGTAGCCCCCTTTACAATGCTTTTTAACCGCCGAATGGCTGGTCAAGGGGCAAAAGCCGCATGCTTTCACCGCTGACCGCTCATCATTTCTACTGACCGCTCCCCACCCATGCCCAAACAATACGACCAACACTACTTCCAACATTGGTACCGCCAGAAAGATATCGGCGGGCCGCAGCGGTTGGCGAGGAAGGTGGCGTTGGCGGTCTCTACCGCTGAATATTATCTGGAGCGACCCATCCGGACCGTGCTGGACATCGGGTGCGGTGAAGGCGCTTGGCGCGCGCCGCTGATGAAGCTTCGCCCAAAGCTGCGCTACATGGGATTCGACAGCAGCGAGTATGCGATCGCCCGCTATGGACGGACCCGCAACCTGCATTTCGCTCGATTCGGCGATTTCGAATTCCTGCGCCCCTGCCCGCCCGTGGATCTGCTGGTCTGCGCCGACGTCCTGCATTACCTGCCCTCACGCGAGTTGCAACGTGGCCTATCTGGCGTTGCCGATCTTTGTGGCGGCGTTGCATTCCTGGAGACCTTCACCCACGAGGATGAGTTCGAAGGCGACCACGCTGGCTTCCAGCCCCGCACTGCCGCTTGGTACCGGGCACAACTGCAGAAGCACGGCCTGCGCTCAGCGGGCTCGCATTGCTGGCTATCGCCCGCGCTGGCCGGCGAAACCGCGGCGCTGGAATCGGCCTGATTTTCCGCCCAGCCCCTACCTGAACAGGGGAGGCCCGGGACACGCGGGTTTGCGGTATGCTGCAACGCAGCACTTTGCACCAAATTCGGGATTCCCCAACCGCTATGAATCTTTACCAATTGCACGAACTCAGCCGCGCATGGATGGCACCGCTGGTTTACATGGCCGAAGCGAACGCGCACATGTTTTCCACGCCGAGCAGTTGGTTGTCCAGCATGCCGGGCGCCGATCAATTCGCCGCCGGCAACGAATTGATCTATCGCATCGGTAAGGATTACGAAAAGCCGGCTTGGGAAATCCATGAAATCGAAGCCAACGGGCACACCGTGCCGGTGGTCGAGCAGGAAGTGCTGAAGAAGCCGTTCTGCCGCCTGCTGCGCTTCAAGCGTTACACCGATGATGCGCAGAGCATCGCGGCGCTGAAGGACGACCCCGCGGTATTGGTGGTGGCGCCGCTATCCGGCCACCATGCCACCCTGTTGCGCGACACCGTGCGCACGCTGCTGCGCGACCACAAGGTGTATGTCACTGACTGGGTCGACGCGCGCATGGTGCCCACCGAAGAGGGTGCCTTTGGCCTGGACGACTACGTCGCCTATGTTGAGGAATTCATCCGCCACATTGGTGCCGAGAAGCTCCACGTCATCAGCGTCTGCCAACCCACCGTGCCGGTGCTGGCGGCGGTCTCGCTGATGGCGGCACGCGGCGAAGCCACACCGCGTTCGCTGGTGATGATGGGCGGCCCGATCGATGCGCGGCTCAATCCCACCCAGGTCAACGGCCTGGCCACGCGCAATCCACTGTCGTGGTTCGAGAACAACGTCATCCACACCGTGCCCGCCCCGTATCCGGGTCAAGGCCGGCATGTGTATCCGGGATTCCTGCAACACGCCGGCTTCATCGCCATGAATCCCAGCCGCCACTTCATGTCGCACTGGGATTTCTACGCGAACCTGATCAAGGGCGATCTGCAGGATGCGCAATCGCACCGCCGCTTCTACGACGAATACAACGCCGTGTTGGACATGCCGGCCGAGTACTACCTGGACACCATCCAGACCGTCTTCCAAGAGTTTTCATTACCGCGCGGCAAGTGGAAGATCAACGGCGAGCGGGTCAATCCGGCCGCCATCAAGAAGACCGCGCTGATGAGTGTGGAAGGCGAGTTGGACGACATTTCCGGATTGGGCCAGACCGCCGCCGCGCACGATCTTTGCACCGGTATTCCCAAGGCGCATCACCAGCATCTGACGGTGGAAGGCGCTGGCCATTACGGCATCTTCAGTGGCCGCCGCTGGCGCGAGAATGTCTATCCGCAAGTACGCGACTTCATCGCCAAGTACGCGGCCTAAACCTCCGTCGTTTTAGACGGCGCAGTTAAGACGAAGCCCCGCTGACGCGGGGCTTCTTTTTTAGCGTCCTGGCGGAGCTCAGCTTTCCGAGCGACAACCCTGGGTAAAGCTCTTGTTGTCGGTTTCCACACCCCAGCGCCCGTCGGCAGCGCCGCAACCGGCGGTCCACCCACCGACCAATGCGCCTTCCTCATCGTAGTAGTGCCAAGTGCCTTGCCAATTCGCCGAGGCATTGAACGAAGCTGCGGCCGGCATGGCCAATAACAAAGCGACTGCGAAGTTCCGAATACGCATGTACTTCTCCTTTGGGTGATGCGGCTTACTTGCCGCGCCGCAAAGGTAAGTGAGCCGGCGTGGTGGTTCCGTCAACACCGCCGGTAGGCCGGGGTGCATCTCGTACGCACGTGGAATAGTGAGCGTGCCACGGATCGCCCAACAGGCACTATAGAAACGGCTGGAAGCAAGCTCTTCCTATCAGATCGCGGGAGAAGCTAAGAGCTCGCGGCGGGACGCCGCTCCTACCGCCGAGACGGCGCTCCTACCTAGCACTCGTTAGCTAATTTGCGTTGAAAGCTAAATTCCAGCTCATACCACCGGGTTGCGCACCAGCAGCAGCTTGGCGAACTGGCCATGTATCTTCCCGACGCCACGCGCCAGGTGAAGGGTAGCGAACAGCATCAGGATGCCGACGATGCTCACCAGTGGCAGCAGCCACGGGGCCTGTTCCGTCAGGCTCCAATGGAAGAACGTGACGTCGAAGTAATGCGGCAGAAGCAGACTCAGCGGTGCGGCAACAAACGCCAGCGAAACGCTCAACAGGGTGACCACCAGAGTGAAGTACAAGATGCCCAGCGGCAACATCAGCAGCATGTACAGCATGGCGGTCCAGGTGCGCGCATCGGTAAACAATTCGGTGATCCGCGTCATCCATGGCTTGTCGCGTTGCGTGTACAGCGGCCGGCGCGGCATGCGCTCACCCAGCAGCACTTCCACCATGCGTCCTTCCACAAGCGACAGCAGGCGCACCGACGCAAGAAACAGCAGTAGCAGCGGAATGCCAACGATCAGGATCAGCAGGCCACCTGACAAACTTGCACCGGTCACCACCCAGGTGAAATAGAAAATGCCGGTCGCCAGCGACAACAGCATGTAGAACAGCGCGCCGTACGTGTGCGGATCGGCCACGACACCGAAAAAGCGACCCAGCGTCGACTGACGCTTCGGCGGAGCCGGCGGCCGCAGCGCGCGCGTCACCGTCACTTCGGTATCGCGATAGATATCGGCCACTTCCTCCGGCGCGCCGTAGCTGCCTGCCACAGATGCGATCACTTCCGCTTCGCTCTTGCCGGGCTGCTCGGCCAACTCCGCGCGCAGATATTCCTCGGCGTCGTAAAGCGCGTCCTGGATCATGGCGGGGTCGGCGCCGCGCAGCGCCGCACGCAGCTGCTCCAGGTACTCGGGAATCGTGGTGGGCAGGGCGGTGGTGTTCATTCTGGAATCCCCATCAGGACGGAATCGACGGAATCGCGGGTCGCGCGCCAGGCTGCGGCCCATTCGCGCAGGGTGTGCCGCCCTGCTTCGGTGATGCGGTAGTAGCGGCGTGGCGGGCCGGATACCGAAGGCTCGATGAAACTCTCCAGCAATCCGGCCCCCTCCAGGTTTCGCAAGACCGGATAGAGCGCGCTCTGCTTGCCGCTAAGCACGCCCTCGCCCACGCGTTCCAGCTGCTTGGCGATCAAATAGCCGTACATCGGTTCCCCTTCCCGCGCCAGGACAGCCAGCAGTGCCAACGAAACCGTGCCGGCACTCAGCTCCTTCTGGAACTTCTTCAGCTGGGCATCGGCGTCGTTCATGGCCTCCCCTCGTCCCGGCGGACTGCTAGGTTGAAGGCCACACTACTGTTGAGTTAGCTATAGTGAATGTGCCATTAGTCATTCGGCGCAAATTCGGCACGAACCGGGACTTGGCGCTGACGAGAATCCGGACGTGTGCGACTCTTCCCAAAGGCGCTCTGGCAGATGTTTCTCCGCCTCCGTCTGGGAGAAGTTGGTGGTTGTCTCAACCAGGCACCGCCACCAAAGCAGCACACAGGGGAACCGCAAAGATGAACAGTGCGGGGATTTTTCCGACTTTAGTCGCCGCCGGCCGCGCCGATAGCTCTTCCAATGCGGATCCCCGCGGTTAGGCCATTCGGCAATGCAGTCGAACAACGTAAGCCGGTCGGTTGAAGTGTCGTGTGCGGGACAGCGGCTACGGCGTGCCTGCCGAAAGCTGTTTCTGGTACAGATGCTTTTCGTCTACATCGCCGCGCAAGCCAACGCCCAGGAAAATCCAGCCGACTTGGCGAGCCTGTCGCTGGAACAGCTGCTGGATATGGAAGTCGTCACCGCATCGCGCTTCGATCAGAAAGTCGATCACGCGCCTTCCGCGGTGCAGGTGATCAGCGCCCAGGACATCCGCGCTCACGGCTGGCGCACCCTGGGTGAGGCCCTGGAAAGTTTGCCGGGCCTGTATTTGAGCGACACCGGCCTGTACACCTACATGGGCGCACGCGGTCAGTTGCGCGCGGGCGACTACAACACCCGCTTTCTGCTGCTGATCGACGGGCATCGCATCAACGATCCGGTATACAGCCAAAGTCCGGTCGGTGCGGAATTCCCGCTGGACATGGCGTTGGTGGAACGCATCGAGTACGTGCCCGGTCCTGGCTCGGCGGTCTATGGATCCAACGCCTTCTTTGGTGTCATCAATGTCCTGACCAAATCGCCCGGACAGCCCGGCAGCGGCGAACTGGCGGTCGATGGCGGAAGCTACGGCAGCCATGGCGCTCGAGCGGTGCTGTCCACCAGCGGCGCATGGGGTCAGACCTTGATGTCGGTCAGTCATTCGCATTCGCGAGGGCGCGACTTCTACTTCCCGGAATTTGCAGGAACGGAAACCAACGGGGTGATCTCCGACGGTGTCGTCCGCAATCAGGACGACGAACGCAGCCAGCGTCTGTTCTTGCGCCACATCGCAGGCGATTTGACTGTGATGCTGCTGGCCAGCGATCGCCGCAAGGACGACCCGGTCGCGCCATACAACCAGGCGTTCGGCATGCCGGGTGCCAATATCCAGGACAGCTGGGTGGTGCTGGGCACGAAGTACGGCCGCGCGCTGAGCGAAACCACGCACTGGCAGGCGCAGCTGGATTTGATCGACTATCGCTATGTGGGCAACTACGCGTACGACGATCCGTACACCGTCATCAACCGGGACATCTCCACGGGCCAATCGATCGTGCTGGGAAGCCGCATCGTCACCAAATGGCGGCGCCATACCATGGCGGCCGGCTTCGAAGCGCAGCTGGATAGAGCGGTCGAGCAGCGCAACATCGATCTCGATCCTTACCTCAGCTATCTCGAATCCAAGCACGACGTTTCCAGCCTGGGATTCTTCGTCAACGATGAGTTCGCGATGGGAGGAGACTGGCTGCTCAACAGCGGCCTGCGCCTGGACCGCAGCGATGTCGGCACGCTCCGCTTGAGCCCGCGCGTGGCACTGATTTCGGCACGTCCTGGCGGCACCACCTTCAAGGCGATCGTCGGCAAGGCCTATCGCTCCCCGAATGCTTACGAACGCTTCTACAACCTCGAGACCGACAGCGGCAGCCAACTGACCAATCCAGGGCTCAGAGCCGAGAGCATCCGGACCGCGGAACTGTTCTTCGGCCGCACCCTGGGCCAACACAGCCGTGCGGAAGTCTCCCTGTATGACTACAGGTTGCACGATCTCATTACATTGGTGGGCGACGAGGAGATGCTCACGCTGGAAAACGCCGCGAGCGCCTCTACCACCGGCGCTGAAATCGCACTTCTGTATCACTGGGAAAACGGCGCGCTGCTGCGTACCAGCTACGCCTACAACCGCGTGCGCGATTCCAGGGATGGGCCGGTGTTGAATGCGCCACGCGGTATCGCCCGGCTATCGGCCACGGTGCCATTGGGCAACGGCATATCGGTCGCAGCCGCCGCACAGCACGTTGGCCGCCGCGCGACCAAACTCGGCTCGGTGGACCACCACACCGTGGTCAACGCGAACCTTCTGTGGGAGCCCGCAGCTCTGCCATTGGCACTGTCGGCAGGCGTTCGTAATCTCCTGGACGAAAAATACGCCGATCCGGTCGGGCCTGAATTCGTCCAGGATGCGATTCCCCGCCGCGGGCGCGAATATCGCGTCGAACTGTCGTGGCGGTTCTGATGAGACCACCGCGCTTGCGCCCAGGCAGGCAGTCGTCTGGCAGACTCAGGGTAATGCTGACGCTGCTTGCGCTGCTGGTCGTTGGCCCGCCGTCCGCCTTCGCGCAAGTGGACGAGTCGGCGCTGAAGGCCGCATTCGTCTACAACATCGTGGCGTTCGCCAGTTGGGGCAGCGAAGACGCGACGGGCGCGGGCACCATCATCGATCCCAACGCACTGGTCATCTGCACTGACGCCAACAAGTCTCTGGACGCTGCGCTCGCGCATCTGACGGGCAGAGCGATAGGACGCCGCCGCATCACCGTGCATCCTGCAGCAGTGGAAGGGACCTGCAACGTCCTGGTCCACGCCGGCCGCCCAGATCCCACCTATACCACCATGTCCAATGCATTGGTCATTTGTGATGGCTGTGATCTTCCGGATGGCAACACGGCTGTCGCGCTGGTCCGCGAAGGCAACAGGATCCGTTTCGATGTGGATCCTGCATCCGCCGCCAAAGCCGGCGTCAGTTTCAGCAGCCAGCTGTTGCGGCTCGCCCGGCGGGTGATGTGAACGTGTCTATTCCGAACACCCGGGCGGCGAACCTACGATCCACGGCGGGCGGCGCCGGATTGGCATTGGTCCTGGCCGGTGGCCTATTGCTGATGCTGCAATACCTGAGCCTGCGGCGCGAGGCACTGGACGATGCGCGCGCGCAAGCCCAGATCATCGCATCCAGCAGCGCCGCCGCGGTGATGTTCCAAGACTCGGAAGCCGCTGGCGACACGTTGGATTCGCTCAGCACATTGGCCTCGATCCAGAGCGCTCGGATCAGCGATGCAGCAGGCAACGTGATCGCCGTCCATCCGCGGTCTGAAGACCTGGCGTCAGTGTCTAACACCGAATGCGGTTTCCGCTGCGCCCGGGTCAGCGCGCCTATTGCGCTGCAAGGGCAGCCAGTCGGCACGGTGCAGCTGCAGCTTGATTTGCGTCGAGTGCACACGCGCCTGCTGGGCTTGGCGGGTGCGTTCCTGATCGCCGCGATGGCGGCGCTGGCGTTGACGTTGCCGTTGATGAAACGCATGCGCGCACGCGTGAGTGCGGCCGAGTCGCGGCTGGAGTACCTGGCGCACTTCGATCCGGTAACCGGACAGAAAAACCGCAACGCTTTCAATGCTTGTCTCAATCGCTCGTTGCAGCGCGAAAGCGGCGTACGCCAAGCACTGATGCAGTTGGACATCGACCGTTTCAAGGAAGTCAACGACACGCTGGGGCACCTTGGCGGCGACGAACTGCTACGGCAGGTCGGCAGCCGCATAGCATCGGCGATGCGGCCAGGCGACCAACTGTTCCGCCTGGGTGGCGATGAGTTTGGCGTGGTGATGGGTGCGGTGAAGTCCGCGACAGAAGCCCGTTTGGTAGCCGAAGCGATCCTCGATCAGTTCGGTGCGCCCTTCCGTATCGACGGCCAGCAACTGATTGTCACGGCGAGCGCCGGTATCAGCCTGTGGCCGGACGATGCCGAACAGTTCCAGGAACTGGCCGGCAATGCCGATGCCGCCATGTATGCGGCCAAGCGCGAAGGCCGCAACCGGGTGGCATTGTTCGAACCGCGGTTGCGCGAAGCGCAAATAGCGAAATTGAAGCTGCAAACGGATCTGCGGCGTGCGCTGGAGCAGAATCAATTCCAACTGCATTATCAACCGCAAGTACGTACCCAGGATGGACAGCTGCAAGGCGCCGAGGCACTGTTGCGCTGGAGTCATCCTGAGCTCGGACGGATATTGCCGGGCACGTTCATTCCCATCGCCGAAGACTGCGGCCTCATCGTCGAGATCGGCCGCTGGGTCATTCACGAAGCCTGTCGCCAAGCTGCAGTCTGGCGCACGCAGGGCTACGGCAACATCCGGCTGGCGGTCAATCTTTCGGTACGCCAGACGCGCGACGAGCAGCTGCCCGCCTTCATCGATTCGGTGCTGGCGGACACCGGCATGCCCCCCAACTACCTGGAGCTGGAGATCACCGAAAGCGTACTGATGGAAGAAGCCGATCTGGCGATTGCCCAGTTGGCCCGGCTACGCGCGCGTGGTTTGCATCTGGCTATCGATGATTTCGGCACCGGCTATTCGTCGATGGTGTATCTGAAGAGGCTTCCCATCGACAAACTGAAGATCGACATGACCTTCGTGCAGGCTATTCCCGGCGATGGCGAAGCAATCACCACCGCCATTCTGGCGATGGCGAACGGGCTGGGCTTGGCCGTGGTGGCCGAGGGTGTGGAGACTGCCCTGCAACACGAATTCCTTCGCCGCAACGGCTGCGAACAGGTCCAGGGCTTCCGCATCGGAGCGGCAGTACCTCCCGAGGAGTTCGCCGCATGCTGGCTGGCACCCGCGACACAGCAGGATTTGCGAATGGTTTGACGGTGGTCGCCGTAGGGTGGGCCCAGGCCCACCATTGCCATCTCGACGCGTGCACCCAATGACTGTCGAAGCCGTCTCGCGGTATTTCGAGCCAGCTTCGCTGATTGCCGTCGTGAGTTCGGGCATGGCAATGGTGGGCCAGGGCCCACCCTACGCTTGGCGAGGACAGCAATAGGCATGCCGCTCGCCTACAATCGGGCCACCACACTTATCGGGTTCCCGCCCATGCGCCTTCGCCCTGCTCTGCTCACCTGCGTTCTCGCTTCGATCTGCTTGCCGTTGTCCGCGCAGGAGACGCCCAAATACAAGAGCTCGCAAGAAATCCTGGATGCTTCACCGGCCAGCGATTGGCGCATGTTGGATCCCGCCAATACGCTGTATCTGGAACTGGAAGATACAGATGGGAGCAAGGGTCGCGTCGTCATCGAGCTAGCGCCTGCCTTCGCACCCGAGCACGTAGCCAATATCCGCACATTGGCGCGCGAGGGCTTCTGGAATGGCTTGAGTATCTATCGCTCGCAAGACAACTTCGTGGTGCAGTTCGGCGATCCGGATGCCGAAGATGCGAGCAAAGCCAAGTCGCAAGGCTCGGCAAAAAAATCACTGCCGGCCGAATTCGCGCGCAAGGCAAAAGGACTCGACTTCACTCGGCTGCCCGACAGCGACGGCTGGGCGCCTGAGGTTGGATTCGTCGACGGCTTCCCTGCCGCGCGCGATCCGAAAACAGGCGAGGCCTGGCTGGCGCATTGCTACGGCGCCTTGGGTGCCGGCCGTGGTGCCGAGCCGGATAGCAGCAACGGCAGCGAGTTGTACGTGGCGACCGGACAGTCGCCGCGGCAGTTGGACCGCAACATCACGGTGGTCGGCCGCGTCGTACAGGGGATGGAGTTGCTGAGCATCATCGATCGCGGCCCACCGCCGATGGGCTTCTACGAAAAACCGGACCAGCGCACGCCGATCAAGGCAATCCGCCTGGCCAGCGAAGTACCGGAAAGCCAGCGTACGCCGCTGCAGTTGCTGCGCACCGATACCAAGACGTTCCTTGAGGCCACCGAAGCGCGCCGCAACCGCCGCGACGGCTGGTATGTTCGCCCCGCCGGCCACATCGATTTGTGCAACGTACCCCTGCCGGTGCGCACGCCGAAGGGTTAATCCGATCGAATAGGGCGGGCCCCGGCCCGCCATTGCCATCTTTCCGACTACATCGCTAACAATCGAAAAAGGGCTTCCATATCCGTAGGGCGGGTCTCGACCCGCGCTTCCGACCATCTAAAGCATGCGTGGCGATGACGAAGCGCATATTCCGCTTGTTGGCGATGCCATCGGCGGGATGGCAATGGCGGGCCTGGGCCCGCCCTACGCACGCTTGTGCGCTTCTACGATGATGCGTTTGTCCAGGATGCGTACGCTGCCAACCATCAGCAGGCGCAGATCACGGACGATGTAGTCGGCCAATGCTTCCTCGGCGATGTCGTCGCCATCGATGTCCAGCCGAAAACCCTGTCCTTGCAGGCCGCCCCCGTTGCTGAAATCGATCTCGAAATCGAATACCACGCGCTTCTGCATCTTCGTTACCCGTTATGTGCGCGGCGCGCGCTGGCTGACAGCCACGCTGCCCAGGATCAATCCACCCGCCAAAACCATCATCGGCGTTACCGGCTCGTCTAAAAACATCCAGGCGAACGCAGCACCAAACAGCGGCACCAGGTACGTCACCGTGGCCGCACGAGCCGCACCGATGCGCTGGATCAAGCGGTAGTACAGCAAGAAGGCATAGCCGGTGCAGAGCAGGCCAATGGCGATGGCGCTGCCCCAGGCGGCTGCGGGAATCGGCCCGGCAGGCCAATACATGACGGCGAACGGCATCAGCAGCAGGGCCGCGCAACTTAGGGTGGCGGCAGCGGCGGCTGCCGGTGGAATGCCACCCAGGTGCCTGCGCACCAGGTTCACGCCAACGCCATACAGCAACGCGGCCGTGGCGCCCGCAGCCACCGCTGGACCAACGCTCAAGCCACCCGCCTTGCTGGTGGCCAACACAACCACACCCAGGAAACCGACCAGCAGCGCTATGGCGCGTCGCATCCCAATCTTTTCGCCGAAGAACAGAAACGCCACCAAGGCCGCGAACAGCACCGTCATCGCATTGCAGATCGCACCAATCGCGGCCGGGGACCGCTGCGCGGCCCAGGCGAACAACAAGAAGGGAACCGCGGAATTGATGGCACCGATCAGCGCCAGCTTGGGCCAAAGACCCCGGGAGAAGGCCGCGCGCTCGCGCCACAGAAAGGGCAGCAGAATCAGTGCGCCCAACGCCAGCCGCACTTCGACCAGCGCGAATGCACCAAACGGCTTTGCCGCCACCCGCATAAACAGGAACGACCCGCCCCAGATGGCGCCCAGCAACAACAACTCCGCTGGCGTGCGCCAATCACGCACCAGGGGCTCGGAAACCAGCGTACCCACCGCACCACTGTTGCCTGCCATGCCCGTTGCCTCGCTTTTGCCTGGTGCCATTCTCCCAGCACCTAACGGCTCTACAAGCGGATATTATCTGGCCAAGCCACAAATCTGGTGCGTGTCTCATGAATCTACGCCCTTCCCTACTGCCGGCGCTGGGCGTGTTCGCAGCCGCCGCCCGCCATCAGAATTTCGCCCACGCCGCCGATGAGCTGCACCTCACCGCCAGCGCCGTCAGCCATCACGTGCGCAAGCTGGAATCGCTGCTGGGGGTGACCTTATTCCAACGCCATGCCCGCGGAGTGAAACTGACCACTGAAGGCCGGCAACTGGCCGATGCCGCGACGGTCGCGTTGAACGACATCGAAGCGGTCGCGGCCAATCTGCACCAGACCGGCGACGTCGTGACCTTGCGCATCACCACGTTGCACTCGCTGGCCTACTGCTGGTTGTTGCCGCGACTGCCGCGCTTTTGTTCCCAACATCCCAATATCCGGCTCAGCCTGGACACCGGTACGGCACTGACGCGCTTCGATGAAGGCGGACCGGACCTGGGCATCCGGCATGGAACGGGACATTGGCCCGGGCTCACGGCGCACCACCTGATGGACGACGAATTGTTTCCTGTTGCATCCCCTGGTTTGGCTGGCGTCGGCGCCGTACGCGAACCGCGCGATATCGCGCGACTGCCGCTGGTGACCGATCTCGCGCTGCAAGGCTGGCGCGATTGGTTCCGCGGGGCCGGTGTGCGTGGGCTGCGGCTACCCGACATGCACAGCTTCAGCGACAGCACCGACGCGATGCGTGCGGCGGTGTACGGCATCGGCGCCGCACTGGCGCGCAAACACATCGCCACACCGTATTTGCAACGTTACGAACTGATCCGCCTGCCCGGCCCCGCCCTGAAGGCGCGCTTCGCTTACTACGCGATACACCCGGCGCACCGCCCGCTGCATCCAGCGGCGATTCCGTTTATCGATTGGCTGAAGCGAGAGGCATTGGACGAACGCACTCCGCTGCCGCCTATGCCGGATGATTTGTTGGGTAGGGATTCGGTGGCACCGGGAGCTTCCTAGCACTGATAAATTAGTCGCTCGCAAGCTGTTGCTTCCCTTCTCCCTCCGGGAGAAGGTGGCGCGCAGCGACGGATGAGGGAGTGAAGTGTCCGCTTGTAACGAATTTCGCTACCGAATCATCGCTATTCCCTCATCCGCCCTTCGGGCACCTTCTCCCGGAGGGAGAAGGAAAAGCCCTGCCTCCCCTTGGTAGGAAGTCACCTCAAAACCTATACCAAAACCGCGCAAAGTAAGCCCGGCCATTCAAACCGAACTGCAGGCTCTCATAGATGTGCCCGTTGTCGGTTTCGTTCGGATCCTGCCGCGTGGGGAACACGTCGAAGATGTTCGCGCCCCCTACCGTCAACTTGGCGTTTTCGGTAAAGCTATACGTCAGGCTGAGGTCGGCCGATGTCTTGGCGGCGTAGCGCTGATTGGGCACCGGCGGACCTGAGAAGGTGCCCAACGTCTGCTTGCCGAAGTGGATCACTTTCAGATTGGTGTTCCACTTGCCCCACTCATGGTCGAAGCCAAGCACTGCCTTGCTGCGCGGCGCACCGTTTTCCACGAACAGGCGGTCGCGCTCGGGCAACACCACTTCCTCCCGTCCTTCGAATCCTGCCGGCAGATTAACGTTGGTCACTTCGGTCTTGCTGTAGTTGACGCCCAAATAGCTCGACAGTTTGCCCTCGCCCAGCGCCATGTCATGCGAAAGCGTCAGGTCCACGCCTTCGGTACGCGTATCCACTGCGTTGAAGAAGAAGCGCGCCAGTCCCACGCCCAGGTCTTCCAGGATCGGGCCGATATCCGGGTCGCTGGTATCGAAGTCGCCGCTCAACACGATGCGGTCATCGATATCGATACGGTACGCATCCAGCGTCAGCGACAGATTGTCGCGCGGCTCCCATGTCAAGCCCATGGTGTAGCCACGCGAAGTTTCCTCGACCAGATTGGGCACGCCCGCTGCACGCGCCAGTTCACTGTCGTTGGATGCGATCACCACGTCCACCGCTTCGCCACTGATGAAATCAGTGATGGTGGAAGAGAAGTATTTCTGCTGCAGCGACGGCGCGCGGAAACCGGTGCTGACCGAACCGCGCAGCAGCAGCGTGTCGCTGGCGCGGAACGCCGCCGCGACTTTTCCGTCCAGGGTGGACCCGAAATCGCTGTAGTCCTCGTAACGAGTCGCCACGCTGGCCATGAATCGGTCGGTGAAGTCGATTTCCACATCCGCATAACCAGCCCAGGCCTCGCGGCTGCGATTGGTCACGTCGCCAGGCTGGAAACCCGGGAAACCCTGACTGCCTGGGTTGCCGCCGTCCGGACCGTCGACGTCGATGTAGGAACCCGCTTCACCAGCGCGGATGCGGTAGTTCTCATCGCGATGTTCCAGGCCGAAGGCGACATTCATGCCGTTGAGCACGCCATCGAAATAGCGCGACACGTCGAAGTTGGTGGTGTTCTGCTTGAACGAGAAACCGCCGGCGTCGAAGCTGCTGGGGCTGATGCCGGTGCCGCCATTCAATAGATCCAGGTTGGCGATGGAAGCATTGAGCGTGTTGTTGATGGTGTAGCGCAGCTCGTTGTAGCCGAAGGTGTGCGATAGATCCCAGTGCCATTCGCCCGCGTCGCCGCGCAGTCCGACGATCGAATAGCGGTCCTGCAGATCGCCATCGATGAAAGGCACGAAACCATTGGGATACATCGCTTCGGAGTTGCGCGAAGGAATGTCGTCCGAACCCACGCCGCCGCGCGCGAATGCGGCCGATGATGCGTCGCGGCTCTGCATGCCAGCGGTGAAATAGAACTCCGCCACATCACCCAGCGGAATATCGCCGTTGATGTAGAGCGTACGGTTCTCCACCTGGCTATCGCCGATGATGCGCAGCGGGTTTTCCGCCGTCGTGCGATTGGAACGATCACGGTCCTGCCATTCCCCCGTGATGGCGAAATGGCCTCCATTGGACATTTCCAAACCGCAGTACGCGGATGCCAGCCAGTTCTCGCCATCGCCACGCGAATACTCACCCCAGCCCAGCACGCTCTCGCAGCCGGGGCGCCGCTTGAGTGCAATGTTCATCACGCCCGCGATCGCATCCGAACCGTATTGCGCCGCGGCGCCATCGCGCAGCACTTCCACGCGGTCGATGGCCAACACAGGAATCGAGTTCAAGTCGGTGCCGGTATTGCCGCGATTGCGCGCGCCATAGATGTTGACCAGCGATACGGTATGTCGGCGCTTGCCGTTGACCAGCACCAGCGTCTGGTCCGAACCCAGGCCGCGCAATGCGGCACCGTCGATCAGGTCGGCGCCATCGGCGCCGGTCTGGCGAGTAGAGGTGAACGACGGCGCGGCGTATTGCAGCGTCTGCGCCAGATCGAACTGCGCGCCCTGTTCGGCCAGCTTCTCCATGGGGATCACATCCACCGGCACCGGCGTCTGGGTATCCGAAGAGCGCTCCACGCGCCGCGAACCCAACACCGTGACTTGGTCCAGCGTCTTGGCCTCCGAGCCCTCCTCTCCCGTGGACGCTTCCTGTGCCGACACCGCGGTGGTCATTCCGTACAACGGAAGCATCAACGCCAGATTCAAAACGGTATAAAGCCGATTCCTTCGCATACGAGAGCCCTTGGATCAGTGAAGTTATAAAGAGACGGCGCAACACGGCCTGGCCCCGGAATCTACGCTTGGCTTGTCCACAGCGTCCAGTCGGCAGCGGGACTCTTCGCCAGAACGTAATCGTGTTTACCGCCGAATCGCGGAACGCGTCCAATCGTCGCTTGACTGCTTAGAACTAGCGTCAACTATCGTCGCATCCGTGTTTGCGCAAGGGTAACGGATGGCAGATGCATCGTCATTCCCTAATCCTTATGCTTGGCGTTCCCTGCTGCATAGCAACGAGAATCCCATGCGCAAAAGTCTGTTAGCCGCCGCTCTTCTTGCCGCCCTGGCCGCCTGCCAGAAAGCCGAATCCCCTACCGCGCCTACCACCGGTGCTTCGCCAGCCACCGCTGAAGCGACCGCGGCAGCCGATGCCCGATTCGCCGACCTTTCCAAGCGTGCACTGGAAGGCTGGTTGCAGCTCTCGCCGGTCAGCGCAACCCAGATAGGCGAGCACCGCTACGACGGCGAACTGGACGACTTGGGCGCGGCGGGCCGGCAGAAAGGCCTGGAGTTTGGCAAGAAGATGCTGGCCGAACTCGACGCGTTGGATGTCGCCCAGCTTTCTCGCGAAAACCAGGTGGACGCGGCGATCCTGCGCAACCAGTTGCAGTACGACGTCTGGAGCACGGAAACGCTGCAAAGCTGGGCCTGGGATCCGCAGGTCTACAACAACCTCGCCGGTGGCGCATTGTATGGCCTGATGGCGCGCGAGTTCGCACCGCTGCCCGACCGCCTGAAATCGGCCACCGCCCGCATGGAAAAGATCCCGGCGCTGCTGGCGCAGGCGCGCGAAAACCTGGAGCCGGCACGCGTGCCCAAACCGCATGCCGAGACAGTAGCCAAGCAGAATGCCGGCATCCTGAGCATCGTCGATACCTTCATCACACCGCATGTGAAGGAACTTCCAGAGACGGACCGCCAGCGTCTGGAAACGGCGACAGCAACGCTGAAGAAAGCCGTTACCGAACACCAGGCCTGGCTGGACAAGACTCTGGTTCCCAACGCCAAGGGCGATTTCCGCATCGGTGCGGAGTTGTACGACCAGAAGTTGCAGTTCGCGCTGCTGTCGTCGCTGTCGCGTGCCGACATCAAGCAGCGGGCCGAAGACGAACTCAAGCGCGTGCGCGAGGAGATGTATGGCATTGCGCGCACCGTACTGAAGGACAAGCCGAACGCTCCCAACGCACCCGATGCGCCGAGCGCCGACGAACAGCAGAAGGTCATCGAAGCAGCGCTGGAACTGGCCTACGCCGAGCGCCCCGCGCGCGACAAGGTAGTGCCCGAAGCGGAGGCCGCGCTGGCCACTGCCACGGAATTCGTGCGCAGCAAAGACCTGGTCACGTTGCCTGACGCTCCGGTCGAGATCATCGAAATGCCTGAGTTCCAACGCGGCGTGGCAGTGGCTTACTGCGATTCGCCGGGGCCGCTGGACAAGCATCTGAAGACCTTCTACGCGGTCTCGCCGATTCCCGAAGACTGGAACCAGCAACAGGTGGATTCGTTTCTGCGCGAATACAACAGCCGCATGATCCACTTGCTCAGCATCCACGAAGGCACGCCGGGCCACTACCTGGAAGGCTGGCACTCGGCCAAGTTCCCGTCGATTCTGCGTGCGGTGCTGCGCTCGGGCATGTTTGCCGAAGGCTGGGCGGTCTATACCGAAAAAATGATGACCGATGCCGGCTACCTGGATAACGACCCGCTGTTCCGTCTGGTGCAGCTGAAGTTCTATCTGCGTGGCATCGCCAACGCCATTCTCGATCAGGGTGTGCAAGTGGATAACTGGACCCGCGAACAAGCGCTCGATCTAATGGTCCGCCAGACGTTCCAGCAGCAATCGGAAGCCGAAGGAAAATGGCGCCGAGCACAACTGACATCTGCTCAGCTACCCACCTACTTCGTCGGCGCGCAGGAGCATTTCGACCTGCGCAAAGCGATGGAAGCCAAGCAGGGCGACCAGTTCAACCTGAAGGCCTACCACGACCAGGTGCTGTCCTACGGCGCGCCACCCGTACGCTTCGTTCGTCAGTTGATGCTGGACGAGCCGATCAAGTAAGCCATGAAGCCGGCGGCAAAACCGCCGGCTTCATACATACGAGCTATGTAGGGGCGGCGCCCCGCCGCGAGCTTTGACCAGCTTCGCTGTTGAAGAGCTTTTAGCTTCCACCGCGATCTGACGGGAAGAGTTCGCGGCGGGACGCCGCTCCTACAAAAGCAACGGCCGCTCCTGCAAGCAACCCGCGACACCAATCAGCCCTGGCTAAACACCCGCTTCACCGCATTCGGCTATCCTGCGACAAACCGCTTCAGGCATCGCCATGAACTTCGTTTCCATGGTTCCGCCCGCGCCGCTGTCCGGCCTGGTGCAACAACTCTGGGACTGGGAAGCTGCTCCCCAACCCGACGGGTTGGAGCGGCTGCTGCCGATGCCCAGCGCCGCACTGGTCATCAATCTGTCCGAAGACGAATCGCGCGTCTATGACGAAAACCGTCAATGCCACCGCTATCTCGGTGCGGCATTGGATGGCCCACGCAACCTCAGCAGCATCATCGACACGCGGGAACAGGTGGCGGTGATGGGCGTGGTGTTTCGTCCGGGCGCTGCCGCCAGCTTTTTCCGCGAACGCATGGATTCGCTGGTCAACCGCTGCGTCAATCTGGAAGACCTTGCGGGCAGCGGGGCTGGCTACCTGCGCGAGCGACTGCTGGAAGCCGGCAGTGCATCGCGCCGCATGCGAACGCTTCTGAATTGGCTGACGCGGCGATGCTCTGACGCACATGCGGTTCCTCGCTGCATCGCGCATGCGCTGACGGCACTGGAACACAGACCGGACATGGCCACGCTGATTTCCACCGCGCGCGAGCTGGGCATCTCATCGCGCAACCTGGGCGAACAGTTTCGCCAGCACGTCGGCATGACACCCAAGCGCTATCTGCGCGTCCAGCGCTTTCACCGCGTGGTGGCGCGGGCCTCTGCCATCACCGAGCGCGACTGGGCCGATATCGCGCTGGAGTGCGGCTACTTCGATCAAGCGCATCTGTCGCACGAATTCCGCGAGTTCTGCGCGATGTCACCCACGGAGTTCGCTCGCCAAGGCTATTGGAACCGCCATATCGCATTGCAATGACCGAAACATGTCGCGCATCGCAATCCAGCAATCCGCCGATCAGAGGAGAACGCCATGACGCTCGCCGCCGATACCACCGCGACCATCATTCCCTGCCTGCGCTACCGCAAAGCGCACGTCGCCATCGATTGGCTGTGCAACGCCTTCGGCTTTGAACGTCGCGCGGTATACGCCGATGCCGACACTGTCCACCATGCGCAGCTGACCTTCGGCAACGGCATGATCATGCTGAGTTCGGCCGGCGATAGCGGCAGCGAATGGACGAACCATATCGTGCAGCCCGCCGCCATCGGCATGAAGCAGACGCAGGGTCCCTGCGTGATCGTCGCCGATGCCGATGCCCACTACACCCGCGCCAAGGCCGCCGGTGCCGAGATCGTCATCGAGATCGCGGACCAGGACTACGGTGGCCGCGGCTACGGCTGCCGCGACCTGGAAGGCCATCTCTGGTGGTTCGGTAGCTACGATCCCTGGAAGGACGAAACCGCCGCGACGTGAATCGCCGCCTCACCGTCTATGAGGTTCCACGAGCGGGAGCCAGCGGGCGAACGGCCAATCCACAAGGCAATGGCTTCACTTTGTTCACTATCGTGAGGGTCGCAAGCAACCTTGTGTTACCCGCAGATGTGACTTACATTCGGCCGGCATCACGGCGCCGCAGCAGCGACATTGCTCCTGCCAGCGGCACGGCACGTTCAAGAAGGACCGCAAGGGGAATACGGTTCAACGATCCGCCCGACACGTCTTGGCCTGACCGCCCCCAGGGAAAGGCTGCACATATCCGGCACGCTGCCAAGCCGCAGCGCTGAGAATGCGAAACAAGCGATCGAGCTTTCGCTGAGCCTCCAGTTGGAACCTCCACAACTGCCGTGATGTCGCGGCGATTGTGGGATCGGAACAGGATGCACTGATCACCGGGGCTGAAGCGTATGGGGAAACATCAAGGAGAAGCCGCATCCGGCGCCTCGGCGGGCCCGAAGCGGTATGCGCTGCTCGCGCTGCTGGTCGGATTGGGGATCGCCGTGTTGGCGGGCCTTCAACTGGATCGCAGCAACCGTGAGGAGCGCCAGATTCGTTTCCAAGCGCTGAGCCACCGGGTCGCCGGTGAACTGAAGATGCGCATCGGTATCTATGAAACCGGGTTGCGCGGAGCACGCGGTGCCGTGATCGCCGCGGGCGGCGAATCCGTCACCCGCGAACGGTTCCGCGAATACAGCCAGTCGCGCGACTACAAACGCGAATTTCCCGGCGTGCGTGGTTACGGCTATATCCACCACGTTCTGCGCGCGGAGGAAAACGCATTCCTGGAAACTGCGCGCCTCGACGTCACGCCGGCGTTCGCCATTCAGCAGATCGCACCGCACGACCACGACCGCTTCGTGATCCGCTATATCGAACCTGAAAACAGCAATCGCGAAGCGATCGGTCTGGACATCGCTTCGGAAGCCAATCGCCGCGCCGCAGCGATCCAGGCGGCACGCAGCGGAATGCCAACCCTCACCGAACCCATCACGCTGGTGCAGAACGCATCCAAGCCCCTCCATGGCTTTCTCCTGCTGTTGCCGATCTATCGCACGGGCGCCGCCACCGACACGCCCGAGCAACGCTGGCAATCCACCTTCGGCTGGTCGTTCGCACCGATCAGCATCGATGAAGTGCTCCACGATTTCGACCTGGCGGAAAGTGACTACTCTCTGGCGTTATGGGATAGCGATGCCATACCGCCCAAGGTGCCGTTCTATTTCACCCGTGACTACCGGCAGCCCGCCGCATCCGGACTGACTGACCGGCAGCCGATCACCGCCTATGGCCAGCAATGGGAGTTGGGGATCAAAGCACGGCCTTCGTTCGTCGCCAGCCTCAACCAGACATCGCCGACCGCCATCGGCGGCGCCATCGCTGCGATAGCGTTATTGGTCTCAGCCCTGGTGTATTTTTTCCTGCTGAATCGGCAACGCCGCCATCAGGTGTCACTGGACCAGGCGCGCATGGCCGCGCTGGTGGAAAGCTCGACCGACGCGATTCTCGCGGAGGATACCCATGGCGTGGTCACTCATTGGAACCGTGCCGCCGAGCGCATGTTTGGCTATTCGCCGTCGAATGCGATTGGCCAGCCGTTGCGCGAACTTATCGCGCCGCCAAAGAAACATGCGGACGAGCACGATCTGCTGGCGGAAATTCTGTCCGGCCAAACAGTGCCTAGTTTCACCAGCCAACGCAGGCACCGCAGCGGGCATCTTATCGACGTGCTGGTCAGCTCATCGCCGATTCTCGGCAGGAACGGCAGCATCGTCGGGGTTTCGCACATCCTGCACGACATCACCGACCGGCTGCGCGCGGAGGAACGTTTTCGGTTGGTTGTGGAGGCATCGCCCAGCGCCATGCTGATGATCGACCAGGACGGCGTGATGGCACTGGCCAATCGCAAGGCGGAGGAGCTGTTTGGCTGGCCGCGCCGTGAACTGGTCGGCCACCACATCTCCAAACTGTTGCCGCCAACAGTGCACCGCCACCACGGCGACTACATCCGCCACTATTTCCTGCAGCCGGAAACACGCGCCATGGGGGCCGGTCGCGACCTGTTCGGACTTCGTCGCGATGGGGCACTGGTTCCGGTGGAAATCGGGCTAAACCCCATCGATACCTCAGAAGGCCGATATGCGCTGGCTTCGGTCATCGACATTTCCGAGCGCAAGCGCGCCGAAGCGCGTGTGATGGAGTTGAACGCCACCCTGGAGCAGCAGGTCGCCGAGCGCACCGCGCAGATCCAGACCTATTCGCTACTGCAACGCGCCATCCTGGCTCATGCCGGCTACGCGATCATCGCCACCGACAACAACGGGATCATCACCCTGTTCAATCCCGCCGCCGAAGCCATGCTGGGTTACCGCGCCGATGAGGTCATCGGTCGGCGGACCGTTGATGCCCTCCATGATCATGACGAGCTAGCAGCGCGCACCGATCCTTCATCGCCGGAGGCCGCCGGCTCCCGTCTTGAAAAAAGCGGTACCGAAAAAGGCGACACCGACGAATGGATATTCGTTCGCAAGGACGGTTCGCGCTTGCCGGTGCTACTGACCCTCAGTACGCTGCGCGGCGAAGACGGCGAGGTCATCGGCCATCTGCGAGTCGCCGTGGACCTGACCGAACGCAAATCCAGGGAGCAGCAGCTGCGCCAAGCAATGAGCGCGGCGGAAAGCGCCAACCGCTACAAGAGCGACTTCCTGGCCAACATGAGCCACGAAATCCGCACGCCCATGAATGCCATCCTGGGCATGGTGTACCTGCTGGAAAAAAGCGAACTTCCGCCCGCCGCGCAGGATATGGCGCGCAAGATCAACAGCTCGGCACGCTCGCTGCTGACCATCATCAACGACGTACTGGATTTCTCCAAGATCGAGGCCGGCAGGATCGAACTGGAGAACGAACCATTCGACCTGGGCGAAGTATTGGAGAACATGGCCACGCTGATGTCCTCGGCGGTAGGCACCAAACCGGTGGAAATGGTGGTGTCGCCACCGCCACCCGGTGCGCGCTGCCTGAAGGGCGATGCGCTGCGGCTGGGGCAGGTGCTGATCAATCTGGTGGGCAACGCCATCAAGTTCACTGAGCGCGGCGAAGTGATGCTGGCCGTGCGCCGCCTGAAAACCAGCGAAGCGGGAAAAGTCAGCCTGGAGTTCTCGGTGCGCGACACCGGCATCGGTATTCCCAAGGAGAAGCAGGACCTCATCTTCTCGGCGTTCAACCAGGTGGATACTTCCACCACCCGCAATTTCGGTGGCAGTGGATTGGGCCTGACCATCAGCAGACGGTTGGTGAACCTGATGGGCGGCGAACTTCGGGTGGACAGCGAACCAGGACGCGGCAGCGAATTCTCGTTCGTCATTTCACTGGAGCCGGACGAATCCTTTGGACCGGACAACGACCGCGAACTGCCGCACCAGGTGCTGGTGGCCGACGACCACGATCTGGCGCGCGACACTCTGGTCGCGATCATCCAGAGCTTTGGCTGGAGCGTGCAGGCGGTCGACTCGGGCGAAGCGGCGATCGCTGCGGCCGCACACGATACCAATGAACACAGCGATTCCGCTGATCGCTACGACATCATCCTGCTGGATTGGCAGATGCCGCAGGTGGACGGATTGGCCGCCGCCGAGGCCATCCGCAAGCAAGCTGGCGCACAACGCCAGCCCATCATCATCATGGTGACCGCACACGAACGGAAACTGCTGGAACAGAATCTGAAAGACGACATCATCGACGCGGTCCTCACCAAGCCGGCCACCGCTTCCTCGCTGTTCAACGTCATCATGGATTCGCTGGCCAAGCGCGGCCGCCACGCTGCCCCGCGCAAGCGTGGTCCACGGCATGCGCAGCGACTGCGCGGCATGCACCTGCTGGTGGTCGACGACAGCGACATCAACCGGGAGGTCGCGCAACGGATATTGGAAAGCGAAGGTGCACTGGTGGAACTGGCCAGCGACGGGCGCGACGCGCTCGACTGCATCGCCAGCGGTCCAGGGCGTTTCCAAGTGATCCTGATGGACGTGCAGATGCCTGAAATGGACGGCTATGAAGCGACCCGGCGCATCCGGCAGATTCCTGCCATGGCGCACCTGCCGGTAGTCGCATTGACCGCTGGCGCATTCAAGCGCCAGCAAGAGGCGGCGCTGGCTGCCGGCATGAATGCGTTCGTCGCCAAGCCTTTCGAAGTGGATGAGTTGGTGGACGTGATCGTTCGGCTCAGCCCGTCCGGCTCACGTCAGATAACGCCATTGGAGCTGATGATCGAGAACACGGATGACATACCCGCGGTGGCCGACGAAGAAGGGCCGGACCCGCAGTTGCTGGACGTGCATCGCGGCTTGGCCTACTGGCGGGAGGAAGCCCCGTATCGAAAATACCTGGCTCAGTTCGCCCGGAACTACCCGCATGCGGCGCAGGAGATCGGCGACCACCTCCACCGCGGCGAACGCGATGCAGCGGCGTCCTATGTGCACAAGATGCGCGGTGCGGCGGGATCACTGGCACTACCTACCGTGGCGTCCATCACAGCGGAGATAGAGACGGCATTGCACGGCAGCGGCGATGTATCGGACCTGCTGGACGCGCTGCAATTGGTCCTGCGCGAGACCTTGGCGGATATCGCCAGCTATGCCGGGGCGGCCAACATGGCCGACGCAGCTTCGCCTACTGAAAACAAACCGTTCGCAGCCGAAAACGTTCCGCAGCTTCGCCAATATCTTCAGGCATTGTTGCAATCGCTGGACAGCGACGATCCAGCGCAGATCGAGCCGCAGTTGACGCCATTGAACGGCCTGGTTCCACCCGAGCGGTTGCGCAAGCTGCAGAAATGCATCGATGAATTCGACTTTCGTTCGGCCGAAACCTTGGTGAGGGACTGGTTGGCCTCTTTGCCGGGCGAAGCCATCGTCAATCCAGAAACCGCCACATAGTCAAGCAGCAATCCCCGCGCGCCAAGGAGCTCCTATGCCCAATCGCCCTATCCTCTGCGTCGACGACGAGCCAAACAATCTCGCGTTGATACGGCAGGTATTGCAGGACGAATACCGACTGGTCTTCGCGCGCAATGGGGTCGAGGCGCTGCAAGCCGCCGCCAAGCACCAGCCTTCACTGATCCTGCTGGACGTCGACATGCCGGATATGGACGGCTACACAGTGGCCCATACCCTGAAGGGCGATACCGCGACCGAGCACATCCCTATCATCTTCGTGACGTCATTGGACAAGGAAGTGGATGAGCGCGAAGGCTTCGCATCCGGCGGCGTGGACTACATCGCCAAGCCGGTATCGCCTTACATCCTGCGCGCGCGGGTACGCACGCATCTGTCACTGGTGCGCGCCTCGGCGTTGAACAAAAGCTATCGCGATGCCATCCAGATGCTGGGCATGGCCGGCCATTACAACGACACCGACACCGGCACGCATATCTGGCGCATGGCCGCCTACGCGCGCGCACTGGCCGTCGCCGTCGGTTGGGACCAGGAGCGAGCGGCCCTGCTGGAACAGGCCGCACCGATGCACGACACCGGCAAGATCGGTATTCCCGACTCCATCCTCAAGAAGCCCGCCAAGCTGGACGAGGACGAATGGAAAATCATGAAAACCCACCCGCGCATCGGCTACGAAATCCTCAGCAAAAGCGAAGCACCGCTATTCAAGCTGGCCGCCGAGGTGTCGCTCTATCATCACGAGCGCTGGGACGGCGGAGGCTACCCGAATGGATTGGCACGCGAAGACATCCCCGAGTCTGCACGTATCGTCGCCGTCGCCGACGTATTCGACGCACTGACCACGCGACGCCCGTACAAGGATCCCTGGCCGCTGGATCGCGCCATGGAAGCCCTGGAAAACGCCGCGGGCAGCCACCTGGACGCGCGCCTGGTGTCGGCATTCCGGGACATCCTGCCCAATATCCTCGCCATCAAGGATTATTGGGATGAGCAGGCGCGGGACCAGATAGCTTGAATCAGTTTTTTATTTTCTGAAAACCTAGTTCCGAGTGCCGAATCCCACTACGTCCGCGAACTCACCAAGCCGTCATCCCAGCGCAAGCTGGGATGACGGCATAAGCCCTGCGGATTGCGGCGGCTATTTGGCACAGAAGGAACGTAGGCAAGCTTTTGCTTCATCCAAGAAGGACAAGACGGGGATTGCACAACGAACCCACAACATCGCCGGTATGATCGGAGCCCTTCCCTCCGCCCGATTCCGCGTAACCCATGAGCGATCTGTTCTCCGCACAAGAAGGCATCGCCTCCCACGGCATCCGCGTCGGTATCGGCGGTTGGAACTTCGCACCCTGGCGCGACAACTTCTATCCGGCCGGATTGGTGCAGCGCCGCGAACTGGAATATGCCAGCCGCCACGTCACTGCGATTGAGATCAACAGCACGTATTACGGTACGCAGAAGCCGGCTACCTATGCGAAATGGCGAGATGAGACACCTGAGGATTTCGTGTTCTCCGCCAAGGCACCCAAGCGCATCATGCAGGCGCGCTCGCTGACCGGCGCGCAGGCGCAGATCGAAGATTTCATCGGCGGCATCAGCGAGCTTGGCGACAAGCTCGGCCCATTGGTCTGGCAATTCGAGAAAGGTCGCAAGATCGACCGCGATGACCTGGCGGGTTTCCTGAAATCGCTCCCACGCAAAGCGGGCCGCCGCCGTTTGCGCCACGCCCTGGAACTGCGCGACCCCGCCATCATCGACAACGAACTACTGGCGCTGGCGCGGCACCATGATGTGGCGACGGTGTTCACTGATTCCGACGAACACCCTTCTTTCGCCGACCTCACCAGCGATTTCGTGTACGCCCGGCTGATGCGCTCCCGCCCCATCGACACCGGCTATCCCGGCCCGGAACTGGACCAGTGGGCGAAACGCGCCAGGGAATGGGCGGCGGGAGGCGATCCGCAAGACCTTCCGCACATCGGACCACCTACGCCATTGCCCAAGCGCGAAGTCTTCATCTACTTCATCAGCAGCGCGAAAGAGCGCAACCCGGCTGCTGCAATGGCGCTGTTGCAGAGATTGGATCAGGCACGCTAATACGACGGTGGACGCCGCACGATCAGATATACAGCGACTCCAATGCCGATCAGACACGTAAACGCCACGTAGTGCGCCGGTGCAAGTCCACCCAGCGCCTTCGACAAATAGCCGATCAGCGGCGGCGTGAGTCCGCCGAAAATGGCGTAGGCCACGTTGTAGGAAAACGACAGGCCGGAGAAGCGAATCACTGGCGGAAACGCCGCCACCATCAACGCCGGCACGATACCTACCACGCCGCAGAAGAATCCCGCCAACGCGTATAGCGCAACGAAATGCGGCCCGCCCCCGGAGGCGAGGTACAGATACAACGCATAGGTGCAACTCGCCAACGCCAACGATCCGATCAATAACGAACGCGCCACACCGAAACGATCCACAGCCAGACCCGCGGCCAGGCAGCCGAATATCAGTGACAAGGTCGCCATGCTGTTGCCGCGGAAGACCAGCGCCGGCGGCATCTGGAACAGCGCCTGCGCCAGCGTCGGCGTCATCAGCACCACCACCACGATCGCCGCCGTCAGCTGCCAGGACACCAGCATGGAAACGGCCACCGCGCCGCGATGCTCGGCCAGCACCTGCTTCACCGGCAGGCTTTGCGCCAGTTGCCGGCGCTCCCGCATCTCGGCGAACACGGGCGTTTCATGCAACCAGCGCCGCAGCCAGACCGCGATGAAACCGAACACGCCACCCAACAGGAATGGCACTCGCCACACCCATTGCAACACTTCCTGCTGCGTGAAATGGGTGTTGATCCAGGCGGCCAGCAACGAACCGATCAGGATGCCGGCGGTCAATCCCGCGGTAAGCGTTGCGCATGCGAAACCCACGCGGCGGCGCGGCACATGTTCGGCCACGAAGACCCAGGCACCGGGCACTTCCCCACCCACCGCGATGCCTTGCAGGATGCGCAGCACCAGCAGCAACACTGGCGCCAGCACGCCGATCTGCGCATACGTGGGCAACAGACCGATCAGCAGCGTGGGCACCGACATCAGCAACACGCTGAGGGTGAACATCCGCTTGCGCCCCACCAGATCGCCGAAGTGCGCCATCACGATGCCACCCAACGGGCGCGCCAGATAACCGGCGGCGAAGATGCCGTAGACCTGCAACTGCGACAGCCATGGCGCCGTGCCCGCGGGAAAGAACAGCTGGCTCAGTGCCTGGGTGAAAAAGACAAAAACCACAAAGTCATAGAACTCCAGCGCTCCGCCCAACGCGGACAACCCCAACGTCTTGGCATCGCGGCGATTGAAGGGCCTGTTGGCCCCGATATTCTCAATAGCGCTCGTCATTGGTCTCGGTCGGCATCAAAACCGCGCGAACATCGCATGTTCGCTCCGCACCGTCCAGTCACTCCCCGTAGAAGCGGCTTCCCGGCCTCTGTAGGAGCGCCGTCTCGGCGGTAGGAGCGCCGTCTCGGCGCGAGCTTTTTGCTTTTTGCGTGAATCGTTGGGAAGAGCTCGCGGCGGGGACGCCGCTCCTACAAAAGCAACGGGCGCTCCTAACGGGCTGCTGTCCCTACAACGAAGCCTTCGGCCGCCGCCCTAGCAACCGATCCACCCCAACCAGCACCAACCCCACCACCACGAACAACAGCAGCATGCCGGCGGAATTCATCAACACCTTCGACCAGCCCAACTGCGCCACATCGATGAAGGGGTACGGATACTCGTGCACCCATGCGCCGCGCAGAAACGCCCAGCACACATACAACGCAGGAAACGTCAGCCACATTCCCACCTGCCGCCAGGACAACCCGCCATGCGGTACGCAGCTCAGCCACCACATCAAGTACAGCAGCGGCACTGCGTAATGCAGGCCGGTGTCGGCCCACCATTGCGCGCCCTGCGGGCTCCATAGATGCCGCAAGATGAAAAAGTAGATGCCGCCGGTGACCGCGATATACAGCGTCACGCCGCCACGTACGGTCAGTGACGAAAAAAAACCAGGCCGCGCCAATGCGGCGTGTATCGCCACCAGCACCACGGCAATGTTGCTGAGGATCGTGAAGTAGCTGAAATAACGCAGCGTTCCCAGTGCGGGGCCGATGTTTTCGCGCGTCACGCCTAGTATCAACAGATACTGCAAGACCAAGGAAGCCACCGCCACCAAGGTGATCAGCGCGGCGAATACGCGGCCAGCGACACCCATTCCCGGACTAACCAGCATGCGCGCACTCCTCGAAGAGTCGGCCAAGGATGCCATGATTAGACGGGTAGAGCCGATACCTTATGTTGACGGCCACGCATAGCCTCCTTGTGGGAGTGGTGCCGGCATGCCGGCGCTGGTGAATCGCGACGTTGATGTTTCCGGTCGCGACTTACGTCGCTCCCACAAGAGAAGTATCCGCGCTTCCGTAGAGCCGAGCTTGCTCGGCTGCTCTTCGCTCGATGACAAGAGCCATCCGACTATTCGACATTTCGGATTGAAGAGCAGCGGAGCAAGCTCCGCTCTACGACCGTCCACCTGCTGGGGAGCGCTTCCGCTTCGCTGGCTTCTTCGCCGCGCCGCGCAAGGCAGCCGCCCACGCCAGTTGCGCCCAGGGCAGCATGTCCTGCGCCGATTCGAACGCCTCGGCCGGCGGCGACCAGTAACTTGTCGTTATGGGCTTACCCTTGCCCGTATAAACAAAAGGTTCCCCACCGGCGGCCTGGAACTGCGGCCGCGTCTGCTCATCCGTCTTGAGGAACAGTGCTTCGCCGATGATCAGGCCAATGATGATGTCTTGGTAGTACAGACCTCGGCCACCGAACATCCTGCGAAGATCGACCGGTCCCAGCGCTGAAAACAGGTCCGACAGAAAAACCGTGTATTCGTCATCCATTGCGAACTCCCACTCGGGCGGCTCTCACTGATGTCGCGCAGCATAAGCCGGCATCGGCGACAATACGAACATGCCGATGACGCCTACCGCCAAAGCCCAGCTGCAAATCCATTTCTGCGTATTGCTATGGGGCTTCACCGCCATCCTGGGCAAGATGATCAGCCTGCCCGCGTTGCCGTTGGTGTGGTGGCGCATGCTGCTGGTAGTCGTTGCGCTGGCGCTCCTGCCGCGGGTATGGCGCGGCTTGCGGGCCATGTCCCCGCGCCTGGTGCTGGCCTATTCCGGCATCGGCGCACTGGTGGCGTTGCACTGGCTGACGTTCTATGGCGCCATCAAATTGGCCAATGCCTCGGTGGCCGCTACCTGTATCGCGCTAGCGCCCGCGTTCACCTCAGTAGTGGAACCCTGGCTGGCCAAGCGGCCGTTTTCGCCGCGCGAACTGGCGTTCGGCCTGGCGGTGCTGCCGGGCGTGGCAATGGTGGTCGGCGGCGTCCCCGACACCATGCGGACCGGTGTCGCCGTGGGCGCAGTATCGGCCTTGCTGGTGGCGTTGTTCGGCTCTTTGAACAAGCGCCTGGTCGATCACGGCGACCCACTCACGGTAACCGGCGTGGAACTGGGTGCGGGCACGCTGCTGTTGACGGTGCTCGCCCCATTGATGCCGTTCGTCTTCCCCTCTTTTGCCGGCGATCTGCTCGTCCTGCCGGGACTGCAGGACGGCGCGCTGCTATTGGTGCTGGCACTGCTCTGCACACTGCTGCCGTTCGTCTTGTCGTTGGTGGCTTTGCGCTACCTCAGTGCATATTCGGTGCAACTGGTAACCAATCTGGAACCCATCTACGCCATCTTGCTGGCCATGGTGTTGCTGGGCGAGCAGCACGAACTGACACCGTTGTTCTATCTGGGCGTGGCGATCATCCTGATCGCGGTCTTCATCCATCCGCTGCTGGGCCGCAAAAAGCCCAGAGAAAACGTGCAGCATCCGGAAGTGCTGGGCACATCGGAAGCCAAGGGCATGGTGGATTGAGTTGGCGCTGGAGCGTCGAACCTTGGCTTCCTTCTCCCTCCGGGAGAAGGTGCCCGAAGGGCGGATGAGGGAATGGCGATGACTTATCACCGACATTTGCTAAAAGCGGATTTCTCATGCCCTCATCCGCCGCTGCGCACCTCCTCGCTTCGCACCCCGGCCCTGCATAGCACGCAGGGCATTCACGCATGCACGAGCCATGGCTCGTAAACCGCATGCCTTCCATCCGGAAGTAGAAGGGAAGAGCCGTAACAAGCCCTAGCGCACCACCGTCACCGGTATGTCGCTGGTGGAAATGACCTTCTGAGTTACCGAACCCACAATCAGGCTTTTCAGCGCACCGCGGCCGTGGGTTCCCATCACGATCAGATCCACCCGGCTGGATTTGGCTTGCTTGAGAATTGTCGCCGCGGGCTCGCCGACCAACGGTCGTTCGGCGAAAGCCAAGCCGGCACGCTTCAGCACGGCCCTGGCCTTCTTCAGCGCCACCGCACCATTGTCCGCGTGATATGCCGCCACGTCCTCCTCGCCCAGTTCCAAGGCAACGGCTTTCGCCAGTGGTGGATCGGCATGCAACAGCGTGATCGTCGGCTCTGCCTTCAGAGATTTGCTCAAGGCCACCACATGGTGAGCCGCCTTCAGCCCGGTTTCGCTACCGTCTACCGCCAACAGGATTTTCATCGTCGTACTCCGCGGATGGCAGCGGCAATGAGCCGCCCTTCGGCCTGAAGAATACGCCTGCGGCAACGAGCGGGCTATTGACGAAGATCAAACTCGCACTTGGCAAGCCGAGCGGATTCCGCTTCACTCCTTCGGCCGGTTCACCATTCTTGCTGCTGCGGCAGCAAACCCTGCAGTTCGTGATCGTTGAGATTGCGCCACTGGCCGGGCTTCAATGCACCCAGCTTGATGTTGTCGATACGCACGCGGCGCAACTGGGTCACGCGGAAATCGAAGGCAGCGGCCATCAGTCGAATTTGCCGGTTCAGCCCCTGGGTCAGCACGATGCGAAAACCGAATTTGGCGATCTTGCCGGTGCGGCAGGGCAAGGTGTTTTTCCCGTGAATGGGCACGCCGCGCGCCATGCCACGCAGGAACTCATCGGTGACCGGACGATTGACCGCGACCAGATATTCCTTCTCATGCCGGTTCTCGGCGCGCAGGATCTCGTTGACGATATTGCCATTGCTGGTCAGCAGGATCAGGCCTTCGGAATCCTTATCCAGGCGCCCGACAGGAAAAATGCGCTCCTGATGACCGATGAAATCAATGATGTTGCCGCTCACCGCCGACTCGGTGGTACAGGTAATCCCCACCGGCTTATTGAGAGCGATATAGACGTGCTTGCGACCGCCAGCGCGCTTGTTGCGCACGCGCAAGGGCTGTCCGTCGACTTTCACCTCGTCGCCCTCGCCCACCACGGCGCCCATGCCGGCGGGCAGGTTATTGACGGTGACGCGCCGTTCGGCGATCAGACGGTCGGCCTCGCGGCGCGAACAGAAGCCGGTTTCGGCGATGTGCTTGTTGAGGCGAGTGGTCATGCCGCCATTATCGGCGATTGCCGGCATGCATGCAGACATATCGTGCAGCCTGCGGGAATGCCTTGGTTCTCCGCTGGCTTATCCAGCAGTCTTTTTCGCCTTGCGCGCTTCACGCTTGAGCGGGCCGCCCACCGGGCATATCTCGAATGCGAACTGGCTAAGCGTATTGACCAGATTGTCCGGCACCAGCTTGTAGACCACGAACTGGCCGCGGCGCTCGCCGACGATCAGCCCGGCGTTCTCCAACACCGCCAGGTGACGCGATATCGCCGGTGCGCTCATCTCGAAACGCGCGGCAATATCGCCCGCCGGCAACTCCTGCTCGGAGAGGTAAGCCAGTATCTGGCGCCGCGGCGAAGACGCCAGGGCTTCGAAAATCTTGTCGGTACTCATTTCATCTGCGGATCAGGAAACCCGCCTATCGCCTCAAAATTACGGATGGATTGCGGAGCGGCCACGCCACGACGGCAATATAACCAGGTGAACCAGAACGCCAGCGCGCTGGCCACGCCCAGCAAACCGAATGTTGCCACACCTTCCAGGTACCTGAACCAGCCGAACATCGTGGGCAGGCCATCGGCGATGAAATCAACCTGTCTGCCATGCCACATACCTGAGCTTGAATACGAATATCGCTGGCTCAGCGGGTACGGCCAAGTGATCACTGCCATCGGCAGGGCGCCGGCGAGCAGGCCCGCGGCCGCGATCGTGCGAGTTTTCAACCAACCCCGCCAGCGCAAAAGGAAGAATGCCGGCAATCCCAATAGCAGCACGTGGGCTAGAGACGACACCAGGGCGACCACCATGATGAGCAGCAGCGCTCCCTTCGAATCGTAAGGACCGATCAGCACATAGACGTAAAGCGACAACAGTAGCGGCGCGGCCAGCGTAGCGGCCAGTACCGCCGAAAGGAGCGACATCATCTGACTTCCTCCCAGACTGAGGCGCCCGTTCCAGGCGCCTGCTATGAAAGTTGAGGCATGCGATTCAACGATGCCCGGCAGGAATAGGGGGAATACCGCGCGGTTCCGCTGCCTGCTGCGCCACCCGGTTATCCGACGCCCAACTGGCCACCGTGCGGCCATAGCGCGAGATCATCAGCATGTTGAAAAAGTGCATGCCGCCCAGCACCAGCACCGACAAACCTATCTTGCTGCCGACGTACGGAATCATGGATGTCACCGCCTTCTGCGCGTCCCATCCGTCCAACCGCATGGCGATGAAGCCGACATTGATCAGGTAGAACCCGACCACCAGCAAATGGTTGGTGGACTTGGCCAGGACCTCGTCCTGGCCGAAGCACTTCACCAGGAAGACCTCCCCGTTTTTCGACAACGTGCGCGCCACCCAGATCGTCATGGCGATCGAGATTCCCAGGTACAGCAGATAGCTGATGTGCAGCGTCATGGCCTTTCTCCTTTGTTGAATTAGCCTATTGCATATTTAACTATATTGTTAATATATTAAACATCACTGTCAAGCCCCGTCCGCCGCTCGCTGTTCCCATGCCATTGGAGGCTTTGTTTCTGCTGTGATCTGACGGAAGAGCTCGCGGCGGGACGCCGCTCCTACCGGGTTACAACCTGCTTTTCGTAGGAGCGTCTCGGCGCGAGCTCTTTGTTTTTTGTCGTGATCTGATGGAAGAGCTCGCGGCGGGACGCCGCTCCTACAGGGGCTACACCCGCTTTTTCGTAGGAGCGCCGTCCTCGGCGCGAGCTCTCTTCGCTTCCGCTTCTATCGCCGCTTCATTCCTGCGGCTTGGGCGGGCCTTTGCGGTGCGGCTTGGCGGCGTGGGGTTTAGGCGCGCCTTTGAATCCGCTTGGTTTCCCAGGCGCTGCTTTCCCAAACGACTTTCCGGCGGGCTTGCCCGCACCCGGACCGAAGCGGCGCGGCGGCGCTTCGCCGGCGTCCTCGCCCGCCTTGTGGATACGCAACTGCTGCCCGGATACCCACACTTTCTTCAGATGCGTCAGCACTTCACGCGGCATGCCTTCCGGCAAATCCAGCATGGTGTAGTCGTCGTGGATGTCGATGCGGCCGATGTAGCGGCTTTCCAGCCCGGCCTCGTTGGCGATGGCACCGACGATATTGTTCGGCTTCACGCCATGCACGTGGCCTACTTCAATGCGGAACGTTTCCATGCCCACTTCCGCTTCGCCGCGCGGCGGCTTGTCGGCGCGCGGACGTTCGGTGCGTTCGAATTCAGGACGCTCAATACGCGAATGCTCGCGCGGTGCCGCCGGTTTGTCGAACGTGCGTGCAGGGCGCTCGAACGGCGCATCGTCACGGCGTTTCGGACGATCCTCACGCGACGGGCGCTCATCACGCTGCGGGCGATCGAAACGTCCCGCAGGCTTCTCGAAACTTTCGCGGCGCGCCGGTGCGCGTTCCGGCGAAAGCAACAGCGGCGTATTGCCCTGCAGCAGTTTCGCCAGCGCCGCGGCGATATCGACGGCAGGTACGTTGTGCTCGCGTTCGTAGCCTTCGATCAGGCTGCGGTACTCGCCCGCTTCGTTCGCGGCCAATGTATCGGTGATACGTCCCAGGAATTTGGCCACGCGCTTGTCGTTGACCGCTTCCACGCTGGGGAGCTGCATCTCTTCGATCGGCTGGCGGGTGGCGCGTTCGATGGCGCGCAGCATGCCCTTCTCGCGCGGGGTGACGAACAGGATCGCCTCGCCGCTACGGCCTGCGCGGCCAGTGCGGCCGATCCGGTGCACATAGCTTTCGGTGTCGTACGGAATGTCGAAGTTCAGGACATGGCTGATGCGCTCCACGTCCAACCCGCGCGCGGCCACATCGGTGGCTACCAGCACGTCCAACTTGCCGTCCTTCAACTGCTGGATGGTCTTTTCGCGCTGCGCCTGCTGGATATCGCCATTGATCGCCGCCGCGGCCAGACCGCGGGCCTGCAGCTTGCCGGCCAGCTCATCGGTCGCCGCCTTGGTGCGGGCGAAGATAATCATGGCTTCGAAAGGCTCGGCTTCCAGGATCCGGGTCAACGCATCCAGTTTGTGCATGCCGCTGACGAACCAGTAACGCTGACGGATATTGGTCGCGGTGGTGGTCTTGGCGGTGATGGTGACCTCCGCCGGCTCCCGCAGGTACGTCTGCGCGATGCGGCGGATAGCCGCGGGCATGGTGGCCGAGAACAGCGCGACCTGGCGCGCTTCGGGGGTCTTCTTGAGCACGGTTTCGACATCGTCGATGAAGCCCATGCGCAGCATTTCGTCGGCTTCGTCCAGCACCAGCGTGGTCAGTTCGGACAAATCCAGCGTGCCGCGTTCCAGGTGATCGATGACCCGGCCCGGCGTTCCCACCACCACGTGCACGCCGCGCTTGAGCGCCTGCAACTGCGGCGCGTAGCCCTGGCCGCCATAAATCGGCAGCACGTTGAAGCCGGGGATCTTGTTGGCATAACGCTGGAACGCTTCCGCCACCTGGATGGCGAGTTCGCGCGTCGGTGCCAGCACCAGCGCCTGCGGCTTCTTCTGGTCCAGCTTGAGCCGCGACAGGATTGGCAGCGCGAACGCGGCGGTCTTGCCGGTGCCGGTCTGGGCCTGGCCCAGCAGGTCCTTGCCGGCCAATAGCGTGGGAATGGTCGCCGCCTGAATGGGCGATGGGGACTCATAGCCGACTTCGTTGACCGCCGCCATCACGGCAGCGGAGAGACCTAAATCGGCAAAAAGGAGAGGCGTTGGGTTGGTTTCAGCAGACATGGGAGGACTCCGAGGCGTCGCGGAGTGCGCACGCAAGCAGCGTATTGTGCGCTTTTAGCCCCCTTCCTGTCGCCCTGAAGTTGAACCCAGAGCACCATGGAGACAACCTCACAGCGCTGTCCATGCCCCCCTGGATCGTTGATCCGGCGGGGAATTACCTGCTATCGCCGACCAGCCGGGCCCTCAAAGAAGCCCCCGGCAGCCGGATCAAACCGAAGCGGTCGTCCGTGTCCTGCGGCTGAAACCGACCATCTGCTGGCGTTCTTCGTCCCACAGCTTCAGCCCTGCGCATTTCAGGCTGGACCACAGGGTCAGCCGCGGTGCCGCCTGCAGCAGTTCGCTTGATTCGAACGCTTCCCGCAAGCGGTAGTTCGGGATGCGGGCCGCCAGATGGTGAATATGGTGATAGCCGATATTGCCGGTGAACCAGTGCAGCACGCGCGGCAGGTCGAAGTAGGAACTGCCTGCGATCGCAGCTTTACCAGCGTCCCATTCTTCCTTGTTGGTCCAGTACGCGCCTTCGAACGTGTGCTGCACGTAGAACAACCAGACGCCCACGGCGCCCGCGATCAACACGATGGGCAGGTGCACCAGGAACACGGTATGCCAGCCGATCGCGAAGCCCATCGCCAGCACGGTGATCGCCAGCATCAGGTTGTTGACCATCACGCTGGCCCACTCTTTCTTCCAGCTGAAAGGCAGATCGAACGGGAAACGGTGCTTGATGACGAACTGGTAAAGCGGTCCGATGCCCAGCAGCACCGGTGTGCTGCGGTACAAGCGATAGGACAGGCGGCCGAGCCAGGATCTCGCTTCGTATTCAGCCACCGTCAGTGTTTCGATATCGCCGATCTCGCGTCGATCCAGGTTTCCGGAGGTGCCGTGGTGAATGGCGTGGGTCTTCTTCCAGTATCCGTAGGGAAACAGCGTGATCAGTCCCAGGCACCGGCCGACCAGATCGTTGGCGCGGCTGCTGGCGAAGAACGAACCATGGCCGCAGTCGTGCTGGATGATGAACAGGCGCACATAGAAACCCGCCGCGGGTACCGCCATCAGCAGCGTCCAGCCATAGCCCCACTCCGCCACCACACTCCAGGCCATCAAAGCCCAGATGGTGAGCAAAGGCGGCAGTGTGTTGATGAGTTGCCAAATGGCGTGGCTAAGCTTGGGCTTGGCGAACTGGGCGCATAGCTTGCGCAGTTGTGCAGCAGGATTGGGCAGCGTAGGGGCAGCGCTCAAAGAATATCTCCGTGGAATGAGCCGATTCTCCGCTACCCAGATGACGTTCGCTAGGGTACGGCCGACTTCCCGACCGGCGGCAGTCATATTTCACGCGAAATTTGTGACGAATGTGAGTGTTCGCGGCTGAAAGTGACTGGACTGTTCAGATGGGAGGTATGTAAATGGGTGTAGTAGAAAAGGGAAAAGGGAAACTCCGCTTTCGCCCCCTTTTTTAAAGAGGGGCTACGGGGGATTTGCCTTTGCTGTTGCCTTCCAAAGAGCCAAAAGCAAATCCCCTCAGATGCTTTTCAACCGCCGAATGGCGGGTCATCCCCCTTTAAAAAAGGGGGAGGCAAGCATGAGCCGATTATTTCCGTTTCCCGTTTCCCGTTTCCCGGCTCCTGGCTACACTGCCCACATGCAAACGATCGAATTCAAACTGGAACGCGAACACGTGGAGCTCAATCAGCTCCTTAAGCTGGTGGGTCTGTGCGACAGCGGCGGCGCGGGGAAAGCTATCGTCGCCAGCGGGGAAGTCCGCGTGGACGGCCAAGTGGAGCTTCGCAAGACCTGCAAGATCCATGCGGGCCAGACGGTGGTTCTGGACGATGTGGAGATCAGAGTGATCGTCGCCGGCTAAAGCACTTCATGGCGGTGGCTACGGCAACCCGGCCGTTTCTTTCTGCTCGTCTTTCTTCTCGCGATCGAACTCGGCGAACGGACTGTCGGCCGGGCACCGGCTGTCAGGAAAGTCGAAGCGTTCGCGCAGCGCCAATCCGCAGGCCTGCATCTGGTCCAGCTCGGCGCCCGTCGCTTTGCAGTCGCTATCGAAGGCGCGGATGAAGGCATCCTTGCGCAGCACGAACGACTCGCCGCAGCGGCGCATCAACTGCAGGCGGTCCAGATCGTCCTGCGCGGCATTGGTGCCGTCCAATCCGTACTCCTGCAGTTCCGTTTTGCCCAGCAACCGCAGCTTGCGGTTCGGCACGGTCATCATCAGGTCTGCCACGGCCACCGCCACGCCATTGCGCTCCAGATAGTCCTTCACGCGCGAATACACGCCGCGCAGTTCCTCGTTGAGTTCGGAACGCGTGGTGGCCGTGGAACTCATGCGGATGATGCGGTGAATGCCCACCTTGCCGGAAATCAGGCGATTGTCCCCGGCACCCAGCACGAATACGCAGGCGCTGTGGCAGACGGAGTCTTCCCGCACCCAGATACTCCAACGCGAAGCGCCGATCGCGTCGCCCGCCTTGATAGCGTCCTCGACTTGGCCACCGGCCGAATCGATATCCAGAATGCGCTTGTCTATGCCCATGCGATCGGCGATATCGGCCACCCGAATCACCAGGTCGGTAAAGCCGTCGGCGATTTTGCCCTTGTAGCGGACGCGCACCACCCCGCTCTCCTGGCACGGCGACAGGGCATCCACCACGCTGAAGAAAGCCAGAGATTCCAGCGGTTCGCCGTCGCCTTTGGCGGCGTAGTCGGTCTCGCAGCTGATCAGCGCTTCACCGGACCCCAGCTTGGCCGGCGGCCAATCGGTCGGCAGCCGCTCCGGAGCTGGCGGCGGGTTGGCCGGGAGGTCTTGGACCGGCGCAGTGGAAACTGCACCGTTGGCGGCCTGCTCGTCTTCTTCCGTCGTCGGTGCCTGCGCTTGCGCGTCAGAAGCCTCGTCGGCTGCCGAACGCCCATCACAGGCCGACAACCACAGACTCAAGGTCAGCAGAAAGCAGATAGTGCGCAGGCGCGAGAGCAGTATCCGGGGCATTAAATCCCGCGACACCAGATTGGCGCCGCGTTTTTGTTGGGGGTCGCCAGTAGTCTAGTGTCAAACTCCCGGGTGTATCCAACCTGGCGATAAACACGGCAGGAGGCGCTGGGGGATGTCTGGCGCGCTGCGGCCGCGTCATAGGTGGCCCGGCGGACATGACTGCCCAGCCTGGTCCTCATAGCGGATAGCGAAGTCGGGGCAGCTTCATCAACCCAACACCGTAACCGGATCGCACAGCCCTCGAAACCGGTGCGACCGAACAGGCCGCACCGGCTATCTCAGCTACTTGTTAATTACATCGCCGCCGTGCTGCGCGGCGCGCCGGCGTAATCGACGACCAGCGATACGCGGCGGTTGTCGCGGCCGGCTTCGCCGGTGGCACCAGGGCGCACCAGGCGGTTCTTGTCTTCGCCATAACTGACCGCCCGTAGCTGTTCGGCGGATAAGCCCGCGCTGACCAGATAGTCGCGAATAGCTTCGGCACGGCGCTGCCCAAGACGGCGGTTGAATGCGGTGGAACCGGCCGGATCGGCGAAGCCTTCCACCGTGATCACGGCGTCGGAATGGCTTTCCCGGATGACCCGGGCGAAATCATCCAGAAGCGGCTTGTCCTGTTCACTCAACGTGGCGTCGCCTGTTGCGAAATGGGCACCGGTTTCCACACGCGTACGTCCAGCCAATTGGGTCACCAATGCGTCATGTTTCTGCGATAGCGTATCCAGCTGCGACTGCAAACGCTGATCGGTGGCGCGCAGATCGGCGATGGTGCTGTCGAACTCGTCACGCTTGATGTAGTTGGAACAGCCGCCCAAGGCCACGGTCAACAGGCTTACAGCGAGTAAGGCGTTGCGGGACGTTCTGCTTGCCATGAAAAAACTCCTCAACTTCGATCCCTGCACGGCAGCGCGGAGGCAGGGACCCGCGTCGTCGGGAAAAGCGCTGCTGGCGCGAATCTCCCGTATCGGCAAGGGACGCCATGTGAAAATCGTAAACGGCCGTTCAGCGGATTTTGCGCTTCGCTTCTACACACGACGTGCACAAAACATAACGCGCGTGACGGCGGTTTCGATAAAACAAGGACTTGCGGCCGTAAAATTTCCCGGCGTCTCGTAGTGCGTTGCACCAATGCCGCTAATCGCCTGGCATTCGCGCGATGCTTCTTCACATACTCACGAAGCTGACCGCATGTATCGGCGGCAACCGAGCCGGCAATGCCTGCCAGTGATCGCCTTGGTCATCACTGGTCCATAGACCGCCTGTTGTGGAGCCAAACGCCAGCCGCTCCCCGCTGTTGTCAACCGCCAATCCATGCCGATAGACCAGATCGTATGCAGGCATTTGCGGCAGCCCTTCAGTGAGCGCTTCGAAGCTGGCACCGCCATCGCGCGTGCGTGCGACCACCAAGCGGGCATCGACCGGGAAGCGGCGCTCATCCTTGACGGCCGGCACGAACCAGGCGGTCCCGGGACTGCGCGGATGCACTGCCACTGCGAACCCGAATACCGAAGGCGACACGTCGGGAACGTCCTGCCATTGGCCGCCACCCTGGGTACTGCGAAATACCGCGTTGTGGTGCTGCGCCCAGAAGTGATCGGGCGAATCGCGGCATTGCACCAGCCGATGCACGTCCTGGATGTTGGGATCACGCGCGCGTTCGCCCGGCCAATAGGCCGCGAACATGCCGTCGGCGGTTTGCGTCCACGTTTCACCCGCGTCATCGCTGCGCCAGACGCCACCACTGGAGATGGCGATACGTATGCAACGCGAGTCGCGCGGATCCACGCAGATGGAATGAATGCCGGGTTGATCATAACCACCACCAAACCATTCACCGCGCTCAGGCCGATCCCATAGCGAGCGCACCAACTGCCAACTTTGGCCGTAGTCATCGGAACGGAACAACCCGCCAGGGATCGTGCCTGCCCATAAACGTCCCGGCTCGGTCGCGCCGCCGGCTTCCAACGACCAGATCAGACGCAAGGTAGCCGGCTGCGGCGGTTTGCCATCGCCGGTGATGACTTGGTCCTCTTCGCCATACGCAGGCACTGCGACCTCTTCCCAGGTCTGGCCCTGATCGCGCGAACGATGCAGCTTGCCGCCGAAATGCCCCAGATCCAGCGCGGCGTACCAGCTGCCATCACGTGGGTCGGCGAGAGTCACCGCCACGTTGTCGCCCAGGAAAGCTTCCCGGGTGATGCGCCAGGCTTCGGCTTCGCGTTGCAACACGAACAAACCCTTGCGCGTGGATACCAACAACCGGTCGGACATATCAACCTCCCGAAAGCGCCTGCATGATGTAAAGCTCGCCGCGCTCACCGAGCGGCTGCCCCAGATTCTGTTTGTCGCGAATCGCTTCGCCTTCCACGATCACCGCCACGTGATGACGCACCGTGCCCTGCTCATCAAGCACGTAACCGCGCAAGGAGGGATACAACAAAAACAGGGAACCCAACGCCTGATCGACGGTATCGCCTTCCACGTCCACCGACAGCTCACCCTGCGGGCCTCGCTGTGCCTGCGGCAACCAGCGCGTCAGCGACGATGCCAGCACCACTTTGGCCATGGACTTCACCCGCTCGCCCAACAAAGCGCGGAGCATACGCCGCTGAGGAACGACGGCAAAGGCGCACTGCGGCATGGGGGTCGGTGAAGGGTGAAGGGTGAGATTGTTGCTTTGCCTCCTTTTGACCAGCCGTTCGGCTGTTAAAGGCGCAAAGGGGGATGACCCGCCATTCGGCGGTTGAAAAGGCCGTCGGCTTCGCGGTGACGTCGGGGAAAAGCTCGCGGCGGGACGCCGCTCCTACAGAGGCGCGGCTCCTACACAACGTCAACGAATCAGGAAATCACCAGATCGCGTAGCGTCGGGGCCGGCTGGCTATCCGGAAATACCTGCCCGTTTAGCTTGCCGTCGGCGACTTGCATATGCGTCGCCAGCACGCCTTTGAAAACGCTGCGCAGGTCGGTGGTGGCGCGCAGGTCGCGGCGCTCGTTCAATGCATCCGGCGCCAACCCGGGCCAGTCGCCGACGATGCGCCCGCCCGCCACTGCCCCGCCCGCCAGCATGGCAAGCGTGCCCGTGCCGTGATCGGTACCGCCGGTGCCGTTGACCGCGGCGGTGCGGCCGAACTCGGTCACCACCATGACCACGGTCTTGTTCCAGATGGAAGACGCGTGCTCGTGAAATGTGCGCAGGCCTTCATCGAGTTCTGTCAGCTTGCGCGTCAGCGTGGCGGCTTGATTGCTGTGCGTATCCCAACCGGCGTTCTCCACGAAACCCAGGCGCGGTCCATCGGGTTTTGCCATGAAATCCGCAGCCGCTCTCATCGCCTGCGGCAATCGGCCGGTGCCACCACCAGCCGCCATTCCCTGCGCTTCGACGGCTTTGGCAAACGGATCAGCCAGTGCCGGGTCGGCGGCGTACAACACCTGCAGCCGCTGCAACAGGACGGGATTGACGTCTTCCGGCAGTGGTGGAGACCACGTCGCCGCATCACCCGGACCACGCAGGATCAGCGGCATCACCGCAGTGATGGACAAGGCCTGGGTACCGCTGATCGCGGCAGCACAGCGGTTGAGCCATCCGGTGGAAGCACCGCCGGCTTGGGCGGTGCCGTTCTCCAGGCAGTCCTGCGCTTCGAAGTGCGAGCGTTGCCGATAGGGGGGCGCCACCGCCACGACCGGCAGCCATTGCTTGCGGCCATATAGCGCGTGCGAAAACTTCAACGAAGGGTGCAACGCGAAATCGCTGTTCAACGCCAGCGTATTCTGAGGAACCAGTGTGCCCCGCAGGCTTGCGTGGTGCGGATCTCCAACGGGCAGCAGAGCATGCAGACCATCCAGTCCACCACGCAGCAAGACCACCAACAGACGCGTGTCATCCGCAGCGGCGGCCCGGCTCGTACGCGGCCACAATGTCAACGCGGTGATCGCGCCGGCAGCGCCAAGAAAACGGCGTCGCGTCAATGTTCGATGATCGCCAGTCATGTCAGGTTCTCCATTGGAAAGCAGGACTGGCGAAAAGCAATGCCAATCCTTCGCGTGGCGACTCGGCACGACGCAGCGCACTGGCCGTGGCATCGTCCAGGTGTTCGCCAAACACGGCGGCAGCCGTGGCGATCGGATCCGGCTGCGCGCCCGGCGCGGTCTCGGCCAAAGCCTGTGCTGCCTGTATCCGCTTCCACACCGCATCGGGGCCGCTCCATCCATCCGCGGCATCGGCAAAACCCGCTGGCGAACCCGGATTGAACGGCGGCTGCCCCATGCGTGTGAGCAGTTGCAGCAGCGCGCGCGGTCGTTCATTTGGAATCGTGCCCGTGGCGCGCATGGCGGAAACCACGAAATCGTCCGGCGTCTTGAACTTCCGCGCATCCGGCGACCAGGCCTCGTCACTGCCAATCAGTGTGCGGTATACCGCGCGCAGATCGCCTTCTTCGCGCTGCCAGGTTTTCGCCAGGCGCTCCACCAAAGCAGGCGGCGGGGCGTCGCCAACGAAATGGCGCGCCAGCTTGTAGGACAGATGGCGGGCGGTGGATGGGTGATGCGCCAGATCTTGCAGAATGGTTCGTCCTTGAGCTTCGCCGGTTTCGGCGTAATGCTTTCCCACCACCGAGCGGGTTCCGCCTTCATGCGCGCCCGCTCGGAAAACAAAAGCCGACGTCGCGCGACCACGCTCCCAGTCCTGCTGCACCGGCAGGCTCCAGCCCGTGATCGCTTTCGCCAGTTCGGTTACGTCCGCCTGGGTATAGCCGCCGTTGACGCCCAACGTATGCAGTTCCAGAATTTCACGCGCCAGGTTCTCGTTGAGACCCGCACGACGCGCGGGAGCATCATCAGCCCTGCGCATCGCACGCTCGCGCGCACGTTGCGCAAAGCGCGATTGCTCGCCCACTGAACGCACATTGTCGAGATAGCGCAGCATCGCCGGGTGTTGCTCCACCGCGATCAGGAGATCGGAGAAGCCTCCCAGCACGTGCGGGCGGATCGCCTCGCGTTCCATCGGTGCGGCGTACAACGCGGACGTCCGCTTGTCGACGGAAACGGCGAAATGATTGGACCAGAAGCGCACCAGACGCTCGAAGAAACCGGCATCGGTCGAGACCGCCAGCCGATAGCGCCGGGCCAGTTCCTGCATCTGCGCATCGCGAAAGCGCTGCGCGAAGGTGTCCTGTCCCGGCATCGCTTTGTTTGCCTTCCGTGCCGCGGTTCGCTCGCGCCGGTAGTCGTTCTCCAACCGCAGGTATTGCAGACTGTCAGGCAGGCCGGCGAACGCCGGCGTGCTTTTGTCGTGCCGCAATTGCGCCAGCAACCACTCACGTGGGTCGCCCAGGTTCACCAACTCTCCGGGCTTGGCGCCCAGTCCGAAACGATTGACCGCGCTGACGGCCTGTGCAGCGACCATGTCGGCATCCCGAATTACCGTAATGGGGGAAGTAACGTTCCAGTTGCCGGGCGGTTGACGCAAGCTTTCATCGATTGAGGAACGTGGAAGAATCCTCACCACTGAACGCACGTCATGCCACGACCGGGACGTGGCTCCATCACGCCGCGATGGCCGCCACCGCCTCCACTTCGAACAGCATGCCGTCCAATGCAAGGCGCGGCACTGGAATCAACGTGCATGCCGGTTTGTGGTGTGGCCCGAAGGCGGCCTCCAACTCCGCGCCGAACAGGTGAAGGCGCTCCTCGCTATGCGCCACGACCAGCACCGTCAGCTTTAGCACGTCTCTGGTACCGGCTCCCGCGGACGCCAACGCGGTTTTCAGATTCGAAAACGCCTGTCGCACCTGGGTGCGGAAATCCGGCGACAAGGCGCCGTCCTGGGTTTCGCCGCCCTGCCCGGCAATCCACAGCCATTTCGCGCCCGGCTTCACGATGGCTACGTGCGAGTAGCCATTGGGCGCCGGATCGTACAGGCCGGGCGGATTGTCGAGGACGAGAACGGGCGAGATAGATGTGTTCATGCTTTTTCCTGTGTGAGTGGCTTCAACCCGCGTGGCATTCCGATAAGGAAAAGCGGGCTTCCACAGGATTGTCGATCCAGATGGCCGCGTTGTGACGCACGCGCCAAGAACGATGCGTTCGCCCCGTGTCACGAACCCCGGTGGTCAATCGTCAGCTCTGTACAAACCCCTTCCATTCCCAAGGAGCCACCCGATGACCATTACCCAAGCCGTGCGTTACGAACAGGAAATCCCCAATGTGCTGAAGGCCCTGGCCGACGTACACCCCGCCATCGATCTCCATGGCATCGACAAATCGTTGCAACATCTGGTGCACCTGAGGGCTTCGCAGATCAACGGCTGCAACTTCTGCATTCGCATGCATACCCGTGAGGCGCTGGAGGATGGCGAAAGCCAACAGCGGCTTGAACGTCTGGCTGACTGGCGTCAGGCGAATGACTTCAGCGCACGCGAAAAAGCGGCCTTTGCCTGGACCGAGGCGCTGACCGTACTTGGCTCTGTAAGCGACTACGGCGCACTGCGTTCTCAGCTGCGGCAGCACTTCGACGAAAACGGGATCGCTGCGCTTACCGCCTCGGTGGGTATGATCAACGTCTGGAACCGCATCCAGATTTCGAGGCATTGAATGAGCGACATAAGCACTGACGCCGTGTTCGAAAACGCACGTTCGCGGCTGCTGGGGCTGGCCTACCGCATCCTGGGCTCGCGCGCCGATGCCGAGGATGCAGTGCAGGATACCTATCTGAAGTGGCAAGGTGCCGATCACGCTGCCATTGAAGGTGCGGACGCCTGGTTGACCACGGCCTGCACCCGCCGTTGCATCGATCTGCTGCGCTCGGCCCACCGGTCGCGCACCGAATACGTCGGCTCATGGCTGCCGGAACCGGTGCTGACACCCGATGAAGACACGCCCGAAGTACAGCTGTCGCTGTCGTCTTCGCTGACGACGGCGTTCCTGTTGTTGCTGGAACGGCTGACTCCGAAGGAGCGCGCGGCCTATCTTCTGCATGAGATATTCGACATGCCCTACGGCGATGTGGCGACGACATTGGATATGCAAGAACCCGCCTGCCGGAAACTGGTTTCGCGCGCCAAGTCCCGGGTGGACGCGGCGCAGGTCCGGCATGTCACTCCGGCCAGCGCGCAGCGACGCCTGCTGGCGGCATTCCAATCCGCCATCGCCAGCGGCAATCCAGCGGCATTGGCCGGATTGTTATCGCAGCAGGTTGAACTGTCCGCCGACGGTGGCGGCAAGGTATCCGCGCTAGCCCATGTGTTGCATGGCGAATCGGATGTGCTGTCCTTCATCAGCAAGGACCTGCATCAGTACTGGTCGGACTACGAATGGGACTTCGCCGGCATCAACGGAGGCGGCGGCATTGTGCTGCGCAAGGAAGGCCAGGCCAGTGTGGTGGTGTCCTTCTCGTACGACGCCGACGGCTTGGCCAACGGCATCTATATCGTTCGCAATCCGGACAAACTGGCGCGGCTGGATGGGACGTTGGTCGCCTGAAGCCTGTTGGGGCTCTGGTAGAGCCGAACTTGCTCGGCTGCTCTTCGATTCGTGTTCGCAACGCGTCGCGCGAAGAGCAGCGGAGCAAGCTCCGCTCTACGAGAAGCGCTTCTGAGTGGCTATTCGCTATCGCCGCCGTTACGACGGTCTGCTACCGACTCGGCGCTATCGCGGGGCGCAGCTCCGCTCTACGAGGAAACATCAAGATGGATGAACGTATGCTTGGACCGTGGTTTTTATTGGCTGCGGTTTTATTCGCACCGCCCAAAGCACGCCGGCCACCAGCAAGGCAATGCCCAGCATCGTCAGCGGAGGCGGCATGGTGCCACGCAAAGCAAATGCATAGCCCAGGGCGGCCAGTGTCTCGAATACGATCAACTGCCCCGCCAATGCGGTGGGCAGGCGCTGGCTGGCCTGGTTCCAACACAAGGTGCCCAGCCATGAGGCCAGCAGGGCGATTACCACCATCAACCCGATGAAAAAGCCAGGCCTGGGGCCAAACGGCATCGGAAAGCCATCGCCTCGATAGACCTGCCACATCCAAAGCAGCAGATAGCCCACTAGCGCCAGCGGCAGCGTGGCCAAGCCCTGGGCAGTCGCCCAGACGCGCGGGTTGCGGCCAGGGTGCGCCCGCAGCCAGTCGGCGTTGCGTAGCGGATACCAGGTCCAGCAAATCACCGCGATGAACGCCAATGCCGCGCCCGTCGCATAGCGCGCGGAATCGGCCTGAGACATGACGCGCAGGGTCTGCCATTCCGCTTGGTTGACGCAGGCGATGCCCAACGCAATCAACAATAGCGAAGGCACCATCCGCTTCCACGGCAGCCGTCCATCGCGCCTTCCGTTGCGGAGGTTGGCGCTGATGGCGATCACCACCGGCAGCGTACCGATGATCATTGTCGGCACCGGACCGCCTGCGCGCTGGATGGCTGCCGCAAGGCAGACGTAGTACAGCAGATTGCCGACGGCGGATAACTTCAAGGCTTCCTTCCAATCGCTGCTGCTCAGCCGGCGTAGCTCGGTGCGATCGAGCCACGCCAGTGGCAGGGCAATCAATCCGAACGCGAGATAGCGCCCCACCGACTGCAAGGCGGCCGGGTATTCGGGCAACAGTAGCGGTCCGACGAACACCAGGCCCCACGTCAATCCCGCCACCAGTGCATACAAGATCCCTACCCACATACCGCGTCCACTATTTCGCATGAAGGGAGGAATCTATGACGAAGCGACGCGGCGCGTCTTGAACCAGATTGCGCAGGTGCGCTTGAAGTCTGTCAAACCTCTGCCTGGCATCAACTGTTCTGTCATGACCAGCCATTCGGCTGTTGATAAGCGGCCCCAGCGCCGGCCGGGACCCATGGACCTGAACTATTACTCTCTGGGTTCAAGGCGCTGGGCCCCGGCCTGCGCCGGGGTGACGAATTTTTAGTGAGTGCCTTAGCTCCGCACCTGCCGCTGATAGTTCGCGGGAGTGACGCCATAGCGGCGCTGGAAAGCGCGGGTCAGGTGAGCTTGATCAGCCAAACCGCTGGCAACCGCGACTTGTGCGGCGGGCTCTCCCGCTGCCAACCGCCGCTTGGCGTCGTGCAGGCGCAGCGCCATCAGCATCTGCTGTGGAGTGACGTGGTATTGCGTGCGGAAGCGGCGCAGAAAGTGGAAAGGGCTTAGCCCGGCAACAGCAGCCAAATCCTGCAATGTCGGGCGCTCTGCCAGGTGCGCGTGCAGATAGTCGATTACCTTCGTGAAGCGCATCGACCGGCCTTCACTTGGAACCTTCGCTGCACGCGCGTCTTCGCACAACTCGCTTAACAACCTGCCCAGGACGCTATCGAACGCCAGCGCCTCTCGCGCGCACCACAAAGCATCGAGCATGGCAGTAACGCGCTGCGCGCGAGCCGGATCACTGCGCACGGCATCAGGAAACCAAATGCCCGCCTGCCCCGTCGCTTCCTCCAGCACGGTGCGGTCGATATAGATCATGCGGTAGCGCCAACCGCCCTGGGTTTCCGCACGGCCGGTATGCAGAACCTCCGGGTTCATCAACACCAATGAACCGGCCGGTGCCAGATGATCCGAACCGGCGTAGCGAAAGCGTTCCACTCCCGACTCGATCGCACCCAATCCGAACGCTTCGTGCGTATGCGGCTCGAAAGCGTGGCGGACGATGTGCGCGCGGTACAACTCGATGCCCGCCCGTTCCCGCGGATGCAGGAACTGAGCGGCATCATTGAGACTTTCGAATTGTTCCGGCACGCCATGCATGGATTTCATGATGCCATGCATGGGGTTGGAGCCGGGAATGGGGAATCAGCCCACCTTTCTTATTCAGGCGCTTTAGATTCCAAACGGCTCGCGTGGCTGGCGACCATCTTCCAGCCGCCATCACGATATACCCAGGTATCGGTGAACTGAAAATCGGCGGCAAACGGCGCTCCGTTCGCACGGCCTTTGACCGCGGTAATGCCAGTGGTAATGGCGGCATCGCCGTACAGGCGCACTTTCTGGCTGTGATTGCGGAATACTTCATAGCGCGGTTCGCGCCGTTCCACTTCCGCCACGTTCTGGGCGAAGTCCGTAACCGTGCCCCGGGAATCGGTCAGGGTGAACGTCTCATCCAGGTATCGGCGCAACGCGGTGGCATTACCGGCCTCGAACGCGTCACATAGTGCGGCTTCAACCCGCAGTATTTCGCGCTCGTCCTGCGTAGTATCGCGCGCCATCGCCAGTTGGCTGACAAGCAGCAGTGAGACCGACAACCAAACTGCATAGCGCATATCAATCCCCTGCTGTCAGAGAGCCGAGCGCATCGTACGCCATGGCTGCGGAGGCGGTTGTTCTGGTCTTGCGAAATCGGCAGCCGTGCGATGGTCTGGCAGCAGGCTCATCACAGATCCGGCGGCATCTTGTTCGCAGGAGGATAGTCCGACCGGCTGTTTAACAACGGGTCCACAGGCTTCGGCGCATTCTTGTTGTCGCGCAGGCACCCGCAGGAAGTACTAGATAGCATCCATAGACGCGGGCGACTCGCGAAACGCTCCGCATCAAGAGAACGCCATGCTACTCAACCACGCTCCTCCGCAAGATCCCATTCCCGGCCAGGTTCCGAATCCAGCCCGTGATCCGATACCTGACAAGCCGATCGATCCGGTTCCGGACAAGCCGATCGACCCCACACCAGACAAGCCCATCGACCCCAAGCCCGACCAACCAATTGATCCCATTCCCGACCGGCCAACCGATCCGGTGCGGTTGCCCGAGGACGATCCAGAAGGCGAGCAGGAGAAGTAACTAGAAAAATCCGATCCCCGGCCGCAGAACGAACTGAAATACCAGCAAAATCAGCACCGCCGCGCCCATCGGAACAACAATGCGCAGATTGCTTGTGCTTCCGTTCGCCTGCGCAGTGCGCACGCGCCAGGCACCCGCCTGTATCCACGCGATACCGATCACGGTCACCAACACAGGCAACAGAACGACCTCTAGCAATTCGCGTGGAATGCGGAACGGCAGGATCAGCGCAATACCGAGCAATGCCGGCAGCGTGGCGACCTGGAAGATGAAGCGTGTCCTTGCGCCCGCGCTGGAAATCTCGCCTTGATGGGCGGCCAAGGTCAACAAGGGCCGCGTCAGCAACAAGGCCAGCACGGGCATGGCGACCAGCGCCAACAGTGCCGCTGCTGTTTTGGCGGCAGCGCTCAACTGCAGATAGTCCATTGCCATGCCCACATCGTTGCCGGGATTGAGCGCGCCGATGACCACCTGCGGCAGCGCCATGAACAGCCCGCAGTACGCCACCCAGACAAGGAAAAGCCGGATCGGTGCCGAACGTCCCGCACCGCGCCGCAGCAACAACAAGCAGGCCACGCCGATCAGGAAGGTAGCCAACGCACCGGTTCCCTGAAACAAATGGGTCAGCGGATGCTCGCCCTCCCAGGCATGATTATTGTGGAACAACGTAGGCCGCACCCCGGGGAGGAGTGCTTTCGGCAGCACCAGGAAAATCTCCTGGACGAAGAAGATCAGATTGAAGGCCAACGTGTAGAGCAATGCCGAGAGCAGGATCAGCTTGCTGTTCCAAGCTGAAGATGTTGGGATTTCACGTTCTCGCGAACGCAAACTCGGAATCAGCCCCGCCAAGCCCAATAATAATGGGCCTACAAGCAATATCGATACGGCGGCAATTCCAATCATGCTCTCGTCCAAGGTTCAGCGTGCCGTGATCATAGCGGCCGCCATCAGGTTTATGCGAAACACGGAATCCGCCTTTACTTCCCCCTTTTAAGGGGGATGACCCGCCATTCGGCGGTTGAAAAGCACTTGAGGGGGATTTGCTTTTGCTACATAAAATCACCGACCTGCGGATCAGCCGCGCCTCAACGACCAAAACCCGATATCGCGACGGTGGCGATACCCAATCTCTTCGTAAAGTCCTTTGGCGCGCGGATTCTCATGACTGACATGCAGGAAGGGTGTGCTGCCGCGCCGCAACGTATCGTTGGTCAGTATTGCCGTCAGCCGGCGCGCATAGCCGCGGCCGTTGAAATCCGGATGCGTGCAGATGGCGCTCATTTCACGATACGTCTCCGTGCCCATGCGCTCGCCGACCATCGCCGCAAGCCGGCCATCCTGATAGATGCCGAAGTAACGGCCCATTTCCATCGTGCGTGGACGGAAATAGTGCGGGTACACCAAAGCGGTCAGCTCCAGCACGTCGGCGCGATGCGCTTGGGTCAGCTCGATGATCTCGGGTCCATCGATCACTTCAAGCTCGGAAGTACAGATCATCTGCGCCAAAGGACGGTACGCTTCGATCTTCCACCCATCCGGCACGCGCCCCGGCGCCACACCAATGAGGTAGACCGCTTCGCCCGGCGCGACCAATGCATCCAATGCATCAGCCACACCGGCATCGGCATCCGCCACGCCCAAAAAAGGCGCGTATTCCGCCGGATAGCGCGCCACCTCGCCTATGGTCTGCGCGATCCCACGATGCAGCGTGCGCAAAGAGGACCAGAAGGGATTGTCGAGTGCCGATACTTCAGAAGAAATCGCCATCGCCAGTACTTACCAAAATAGATACCCACATTGCCAGTTTAAGCCGCTCGCGGAGGTCGATACCTTTCCAGGCGGAATGAATTTAATCTAGGCAATAAGTCCGGCGGCGATCCGCCCAACTTCGGCCAGCACGCCATTACGCTGATCCTGCGGTATCGACGACTCAGCGTAGTAGGCCGTGATCAGCAGAGGAGCACGGCGACCCGGCGGCCAGGCGATGCCGATGTCGTTGGTGACACCATTATTGCTGGTTCCCGTCTTGTCGCCGACCCGCCAACCCGCCGGTAGTCCCGTGCGGATCCGTTGGTCGCCGGTGGTGGTGGCGATCAGCCAGTCGGCCAGTTGTGTACGCGAAGCAGGCGACAACACGTCACCCACCAACAGCGCGCGCATATCTTCCAGCATCGCCGCCGGCGTGGTGGTATCGCGCGGATCACCGGGGATCGCTTCGTTGAGTTCGGTTTCGATGCGGTCCAGTCGTGTCACCTCATCGCCTAGTGAACGCGCGAAGGCAGTCAAACCCGCCGGTCCGCCGAAGCTGGCCAGCAACAAGTTGCCGGCGGTGTTATCGCTGACAGTGACAGCGGCATGGCAGAGCTCGGCCAGCGTCATGCCGTGCTCCCCCGCATGTTGCTCGGTAACCGGGGAATACGCCACCAGATCGTCTTTGGTGTACACCACACGGCGGTCCAGCCGCTCCTCGCCTTGGTCCACGCGCGCCAGCACCTGCGCGGCCGCGAGGAACTTGAACGTGCTTAACATCGGGAACCGTTCGTCGGCGCGATGCCCGATCCGCCGGCCGCTTTCCATGTCCAACACGGAAACGCCCAGCCGCCCGCCATGGCGTCGTTCAAGCGTCGCCAACTTGTCCTGCAAGTCGGACGGACGGTCCCCTGCCGCCAGCACGCGACCCACAGGCCATAGCGAAACAGCGCAGATGCCGGCCACAAGCGAGCGGCGATTCGGATCGAACTTCATGCGTTCTCCAGGGGTGTGGGGGTTTTAGAAATCTTAACCCGGCTATCAGTACGCTGACATTCAACGGGGTCGTCTCACACGTGTCGATTTCTGGCCCGCCCGTTCGTCGTACAAACGAAGGCGCCTGTGCCGGGCGTCCTCTTCCCCTGGAACCAAGGAAAAAACCATGCCCTACGTCGACGGCTTCGTTATCGCGGTACCGACCGCCAACAAACAAAAATTCATCGATCATGCCAATAGCTTCGATCAAATGTTCCTGGAATTTGGTGCCACCCGTATTCTTGAATGCTGGGGCGACGACGTGCCCGATGGCACCGTCACCGATTTCCGCAAGGCCGTACAGGCCAAGGACGATGAAACGGTGGTGTTCTCATGGGTCGAATGGCCCGACAAGGCGACGCGCGACGCAGGCGTGAAGAGCATGATGGAAGACCCGCGCATGAAAATGGAAAACAACCCCATGCCCTTCGATGGCAAGCGGATGATCTACGGCGGATTCGCGTCGGTGGTGGAAGTGCGCGTAAAAACGTAACGCGGCACTGATATCGCTGCTCATTGGGGTGGGCACCTGTGTGCCCGCCCTGGTTGTCGATTATTTGCACACCGGCGGCCAGGCCGCATCGCTATCTGGCTGAAGCTCCGCAAGAAACAGTTCGCCGGATCGTTCGCCGTCCGCCTGCGCGAACAGCAAGCGTTTGCCATCCGGCGATAGCAGCGGACCTACCTGAAATACGTCGTCACGTGCAGGCACCCGGCCGCGTTCGCGCCAGCCATTGTGGTTGTCCTTGTCGTCGCGATCGAACAGGTACAGATGCGAACGTTCGCCACGGTTGGCCACCACCACCATCACACGGCCATCCCGTGACAAGTCGGCCTCGTATTCGTCGCCGGCGGTGTTGATCGGTGCCGGCAGCGGCTTCACTTCCCAACCATCGCCGGCTTGCTGCGTTGCCACATACAGGTCGCGCCCGCCCGGTCCGCCGGGCCGGTTCGATCCGAACAGCAAACGGCCATCGGCCAGTTCCCGCGGCAGCAGTTCGGTTTGCGGACTATTGATCGGTTCCGGCAGGCGTTGCGGTTGGCCCCATTGTCCGTCCGAATTCCGCTCTACCTTCCAGATATCGAGGTCGTCAGGGCGATCACGTGCCGATACGTAGTACAGGCGCTGACCATCAGGGCTGAAAGCAGGATCGGCTTCCAGTACGCCGGGCGAAGCAGCGAAAGGCGGTTCCACCGGTGCGAACCACTGGTCCTTTTCGCACCGCGAGTAAAGCAACCGGTAGTTGTCGAACTGACGATCGGCACGGAAGAAGAACAGTTCGCGACCATCGGGCGATAACGTGGGAGAGGATTCGTATTGGTCCGTCGATAGCGCCTGTGGCGTCCAGCGCACCGGCGTATCGATCGGAAGCTTGGAGTCACCAGGCGTGGCATGACATGCGCCGCACAACGCGGTCGCTACCAACGCGATGGTCCAGCGATAGCCCATGGTTCGGCCCGATGCGGTATTGCCTTGAAGCTAATGGCCCGCAAAACGCGCCGGTAGCGAATATCGTACAAGGCTGGGTTGAGCCGAGTTCAAGACGGGTTCCTCGAGGGCCGAGTAGGATGCGGTGAGCAAGGCGAACCGCATCGCTCGCGAATCCCCGAAGCCAGGAAAACGCCGCATCCCCCCAAGACGCGAACGATGCGGTTCGCCTGCGGCTCACCACATCCTACCCAAGCCGTCTACAAACCCGCGTACCAAACGGCGAAACGCTGCCATGCCTGCGTCGCCGGTACCGTCATGATCAGCGCATGCAACGTAACGAATAGCCCCAGCAGCACCCACAGTGCAGATCGCCCACGTCCGGATTTTCTGTCCAGCACGATCAGCAGCGACAGGATCGCGTACACCGTACCGAAAGTGACCAGTTGATAAAACGGCGGTGGCACCGAGGGCACCCAGAAGATCAGTACGCGCGCCATCGACGGGTCGATCAACGTCAATGCGGTTCCCGCCATGTAGCGCGCGTGCAGTGCGGGCTCGCCCCGATAAAAGATCCCCAGCGTCCAGACGATCGCAAAGAGAGCTGCCGTCGATACGCCCAGAAACAGGATGAACTGCTGCGTAGGCAGCATTTCCGCAGGCGCTTGACTGATGCGCAGCTGCGCCAGCACAAGCGCGCTTACCACGACCAACGGCACCACCACATACGACGCCTTACCGACGCGTCGATGCCACGCCCACTGGCGCGAACGGATGAGCAGCGGCTGCGCCACCAGCATCCCGATCCACGCCAGCATGGAGGCCGCATGCAGGTGCGCCATGCCCTGGGCAGCGCCCAGCCGGGAAAAATAGGGTTTCCAGAATCCGAATACCACTACCGCTAGCAGCAGGACGACCCATGGCCACCCGCGCGTGCCCCACAGCCCCGGCCGCGAGGCCGCGATACTTGTTGCCATTGCCTTCTCCCCGTCCCACTGCGGGACCTAGGGAAAACGCAGCTTCCCGAGACGACCGGCCAGGGAGGGTCGGGCGGCGGCCAAGGTAGGATGTGGTAAGCAAAGCGAACCGCATCGATCGTGACGCCCCAGGCCAAGATCGGCCCCCTACTACTGAGATGCGCCGCCCGCTGACAATTGAAATCTACGTAGCTGAACCCGCACTCTTCCGCACGTATGAGGCATGTCGATTTTTTATCTGCCCGGTCGTCGCTATTACAAGAGAATGTCCTCTGCCAACGAGATAAGGTTATGTCCACGAACAACACTGTCCGACTCCACCGCGTCCTCCGCGCACCGGCCGAACGCATCTACCGCGCCTTCCTGGATGCCGATGCCAAAGCCAAATGGCTGCCCCCGCACGGCTTCACCGGCAAGGTCCACCATCTGGATGCCACCGTCGGCGGCACCTACAAAATGTCGTTCACCAATTTCTCGACCGGCCAGACGCACACCTTCGGCGGGAAATACTTGGAACTGACACCACACGAACGCATTCGCTACACCGATGCGTTCGATGATCCCAACCTGCCCGGTGAAATGCAGACCACCATATCGCTGAAGCAAGTGTCCTGCGGGACCGAATTGCACATCGTGCAGGAAGGCCTTCCGGAAGTGATACCTGTCGAGCAGTGTTATCTCGGCTGGCAGGAGTCACTGACATTGCTGGCGCAGCTGGTGGAAGCCGATATTCCGGAGTGAACCTGACGTCTCTCGTGCGGTGTGCCATGGCCCACCCTACAACTCCACATAGGGTGGGCCCTGGCCCACCGCGCGAGGCTCAAACAGGTCGCGTGGCGGGACAGCATCGCCAGCCCAGTCAGCCGGAAGCTGACCCGACGCGATATACCGGTGCACAGAGGAGTAAGGCCATTCCACCGCCCGAGATACATGGCCATGCTTGACCGGGTTGTAGTGGATGTAGTCGAAATGGCTTTGAAGATCGTGCTCATCGATGACCATGTGCTCCCAGAACCTGCGTTGCCAAATGCCACGCTCACGCTTGGAGATGCGTGTCGCTGAGCGGTACTCGGTCTTCGGAAGACGGCGGGAGAATCCGGATTTTATGCGCGCCCAACGATCTGCGTTATCCGCATCGCCATCAGGCAACTGCCACAAACAATGCAAGTGTTCGGGCAACACCGCAATGGCGATCACACGGAACGGGCGTGCGCATTGCGCCTCGCGGAAAGCAACACGCAACATATCGGCGTGTTCAACCAATAACCGCTGGCTACGGTCCAGCAAGTTGACAGTAAAGAAGAAGGTACCGCCTGGTACCCAAACTCGTCGATAGTTAGGCATGGACTAAGCCTGTCCAAGCCACAAAGAGGAAGCTATCGGACTATTTTGCTTCCAAGCGTAGGAAATCCGCCCGCAACGAAAGCAGCAGCACCAAACATCCACGCGGTGGGCCGGGGCCCACCCTATGTGGGGTTCATAGGGTGGGCCCCGGCCTACCGCATGGCGGTTCAGCGGCACGAAGTCCACCTATGCCGCGAAGACCCTACACCTGCGCCGTCTTCCACTTGCCGCGCGAGAACAGCCACAAGGTGAACAGTCCCACCGACGTTTCTGAGACGAACACGCCCCAGAACACGCCCGAATGCTGCCAGCCCATGGTGATGGCCAAGGCGTACGACAATGGGATCTGGATCAGCCAGAAGAACACCAAGTTGATCTTGGTGGGGGTGACCGTGTCGCCGGCGCCGTTGAACGCTTGCACCGCCACCATCCACCAGCCGTAGACGAAATAGGAGTACGACAGGATCTGCAGCCAGCTCCCGCCAATCTCGATAACCCTCGGGTCACTGGTGAAGATGGCGATCAAGCTGTCATGGAAGAAGAAGAACACGACCGATATCGCGACCGTGAACACCATGTTGTACCAGCCGATCCGCCATACAGAAGCTTCGGCGCGGTCGGGCTGATTGGCGCCCAGGTTCTGGCCTACCAGCGTGGCCGCCGCGTTGGACATGCCCCAGGCCGGCATCAGGGTGAACATCATGATGCGGATCGCGATGGTCGCGCCGGCGACCGCCTCACTGCCGATGCTGGCCAGGATACGCATCAGCAATATCCACGACGTCATCGCCACGATCATCTGGCCGATGCCACCCAACGAGGTACGAACGATGTTCCACAGGATGGCGCCATGCCATCCCAACTGCGAGGCCACCACACGGATATGCTTGCCGCCGCGGAACAGTATCCACAACTGCATCAACACGCCGGCACCGCGGCCGATATTGGTCGCGATGGCCGCGCCCTCGATGCCCATCGCCGGGATCGGACCGAAGCCGAAGATCAGGATCGGATCCAGCACGATGTTCAGCCCGTTGGCCACCCACAGCACGCGCATCGCGATGGCCGCATCGCCGGCGCCGCGGTAGATCGCGTTGATCACGAACAGCAACATGATCACCGCGTTGCCGCCGAGCATCCATTGCATGTAACGGTAGCCGTGTTCCAGCGTCCACGGGTCGGCGCCCATCAGCCGCAATAGATCCTTGGCGAAGAAGATGCCGGCCGCCGCGAATGGCACCGACACCAGCAGCGCCAGGTAGACCGCCTGCATTGCCGTGATCGCAGCGTCCTCAGGCTTGTGTTCGCCGATACGCCGTGCCACCACCGCCGTCGTCGCCATGGCCAGCCCCATCGCAATCGCGTACAGCAGGAACAGGTAGCTTTCGGTCAGCCCGACCGTCGCCACCGCGGACGAGCCCAGCTTTCCGACGAAATAGATATCCACCACCGCGAACGTGGACTCCAGCACGAGTTCCAGCACCATCGGCACCGCCAGCAGGAACACCGCCCGGCGCATCGGAATTTTGGTGTAGTCGGCGCCAGTGCCGCGTATCGCGTCGCGCAGTTCTGCCCACATGGACGGCTTGGGTGCCGGTGCTGCCAGTGTGTCGGCGCCGGAATCGGTATCGATATCGGGTCGCGGATCGGTATTCATAGGCGGCTATCTTCCTTGTTCGCGAAAACCAGCGCGCATGGTAACCGCAGCATGGCGCTTGAGCAGCCGTTGCGCTCCACTGAACCGGGGTAAATGACGGCGAAGCGTTCGATTAACTTGCCGTTGCCAACCGTGAACACGATGGACCCGCGCGCACTAATACCGGGCATGTTTTCCTCCTGTTTCATGACGAATACACGACAGCCACCGGCCGCCTTCCCCTCTGCGACGAATGGGCGGCACCGGAATCGACATGGTCCGACAAGACCGACCGCCCATGTTATGCACATGCAGCGGTATCAGCGCAGGGCGGGTCTTGACCCGCCGCTCTTGACCCACTAAATGAACGCCTGCGGCGCTTCAATCTTGAAATGGCTGGTCAAGCGATGCCGGCGCAGAAGGCGGCGGATCAAGCTCCGCCCTACAAACGCGGCGCAGCTTCTATCTCTGCGCTTCCGTAGCCTGATTCCTGCGGCGTTCCTTCAATGAAATCCCTCATCAAAGGGAAGTAGCCTTCTGGCTGCCGGGTCGAGAGACGTTCGCCGTCGGGGAGCGTCTCGAATTCGTACATGCCGTGATCGGCATCGGGAAACACCGCCGTGGTGATCGGCCGACCGGCGTTTTGTAATGCGGCCAGACGGCGGAGGGTCTCTCCAGGAGGTGCATCGCGGTCCTGGCCTCCGAGTACCCACAGCTGTGGAACGTCCAGGTTCGTCAATACAGGCATCGGGTCGTACTGCGCGGGCAGCCCTTCGAGCAAGAGAGGGCCTTGCTTGCGAATTGTTTCGGGGGTTTCGGCAAGCAGATAGGCGGTGAAATTGCCACGGACCGATTTGAACCAGGGTTCGCGGCCATACTTGCGCTTCACCGTTTCAAGCTGCTCGTAGCCTTCGGTGAAGTTGCTTTCGACGATTGCCGCCGTAGCATCCGCCACCTTCATCGCCTTGGCTTTGATGTCCGGACCATAGCCCGCACGCGTCATATCGAAGTCGATCGCCTCGCGGTCTTCATCCAATGCCGAGACCGCCAGCCCGAAGCTCACGATGACGAAGTCCACCGGCTCTATTTGTGCGGCCAGCGGCGCCACCCAACCTCCCTGACTGCCGCCCTGGTACCCCACTCGCCCCGCCCGTTCACCCGCCAGGCGACGCGCCTCCCGCATCGCCAGTACCGCGTCGGTGGCAAGTATCAGGTAGTTCTGCGAGTAGCGGCCGCCCGACGCGCCGGTGCCGCGCTTGTCATAGGCGAACACACCGATGCCGGCACTGGCGAACTGACGCTGCAAGGCATAGTCCTCAAGCGCCGACGAGTGTTCGGCGCCATGAATCAGAACGACGATCGGAACACGCGTCTTCCCCGGCGGCAGTGTCAACCGCCCGGCCAATTCGACGCCGCTTCCCTGAAAGCGCGTGTCGACCTGGCTCAACGGCTGCCGTTGGCCCACGACATTGTCGAAACGCAACTCGCCCCGTTCGCAGTCGGAAAACGTAATGCGGTGCCCATCCGGGCGGCCGGTCCAGCCGAGCGTGCTGGTCCAGTGCCCCTTTTCCTTGGGGCTCAATGCACCTGTGCGCCCATCCAATCGCCTCCAGCGAAGCTGGCCCGGCGCACCAGGGGCGATGTCCAGCAATGTGCCATCTGCCATGAGATAGCTGCCTATTTCGCAGGAAGGAGATTGCGCGGCATCGGAAGAACGTACTTGGGCGCTTGCGGATACCACACCGCTTAACGCCAGGAGGATCGCGATGCTCGTACGGCTTAGGTAACCCATGGAGTTTTCCCTACTCTGTTTTAGTTGGCCTTAGCAGTAACGTCTATCGAGCCACGATTGACACAAACCGCTGGCGTGCAAGCGCCGGACAGAAACACTGGCCGAGCTTCAGGGTAAGGTGCGCAAGAAGCTGTCGGACGTGCCAAATGCCCTAGTGACATGAGGCATGCCGGAGGCCGGTGGCTAAACGCGATGACGAAATATCGGCAGACAGCGAAAGTCGGTTTTATGGTCCACTGCACTTGTCGATTCCAGGCCGCACGCTTCGTCGTCCAGGCAAGTACCCGCATCACCCAATCCGAATATCGGAGCAACCCGTCAGGACCCTATGCTGCGCTGTCCCGATGAGCCACCTATCGCCACGAGGAACCAACGCCCATGATTCAAACCCGCCACGGAAGCTGCCATTGCGGCGCAGTACGATTCTCCTGCGACATCGATCTTTCTCCGGAAGGCGAGCGTTCCCCACAACTCCGTCCCGGTTCGTGGTACGCGTCCACGTTGCGCTGCAACTGTTCTTTCTGCGGCAAGACAAGGATGTGGAAAAACCATACACCTGCCGAAGCGTTCCACCTGATTCAAGGCGCCGATCAACTGAGCCACTACCGCTTCGGCGAAGGCTCGATCGACCACACCTTCTGCAAGACCTGCGGCGTCTACGCTTTCGTCAGCGCCAGCGAGCCGGTGATGGGCGGCGACTTCTACTGCGTCAACGTGGCCTGCCTGGATGACGTGAGCGAAGACGAACTGGCAGCCGCACCGATCCGCTACGAAGACGGCGCGCATGATGATTGGGGCAATGCGCCTCGGGTGACGAATTATCTGTGACCGGCTGACAATTTAGAACCTTAGCCAGGGAAACGTGCCGAAGGAGTTCGGGTAAGGCCATCGGTCATCCTAGGGCCACGTTACTAGGCCGCTACTTCAGAGCAGGCCGCATGACCCAGCATCCACGCGGGGTGGGCCAGGGCCCACCCTATGAATGCCATAGGGCGGGCTCAAGCCCGCCGCACGAAGCTCAAGATGATTTCGCCGCACATCGTCACGAGGATGCCGCATTCAAGTAGGATGCGGTGAGCAAAGCGAACCGCATCGATCGCGAATCTTCGGAATCAGGAGATGCCTCTACTGCCAAGGACGCGAACGATGCGGTGCGCCTGTGGCTTACCGCATCCTACAACCGTTTTGTGATCGACGCGACGTTGAAACGGGTTTTCGCATCCGCACACTGATTCAGGCCTGACGGATGTCGTCTACGGACTCCCCAGAACTGACAACTTCAGTGTGCATCCGCGTCGAGAACCGCGCGACTCCTCTCGCAAATCGCGCTAAGCCATCGGCAACTTCAACCCCATTTCTTTCGCACACTGCTTCGCCACCTCATACCCCGCATCCGCATGCCGCATAACGCCGGTCCCCGGGTCGTTCCACAGTACACGTGCAATCCGCTTGTCAGCGGCCTCGGTACCATCGCACACAATCACCACGCCTGAGTGTTGGGAATACCCCATCCCCACTCCGCCGCCGTGATGCAGCGACACCCACGTCGCGCCGCCGGCCACGTTCAACATCGCATTCAACAGCGGCCAGTCGGACACAGCATCGCTGCCGTCCTTCATCGCTTCGGTTTCGCGGTTGGGGGAGGCGACGCTGCCGCTGTCCAGGTGATCGCGGCCGATGACGACGGGGGCTTTGAGTTCGCCGTTGCGGACCATCTCGTTGAAGGCCAGGCCCAGCTTGTCGCGCAGGCCCAGGCCAACCCAGCAGATGCGTGCGGGCAGGCCTTGGAAGCTGATGCGCTCCTTGGCCATGTCGAGCCAGCGATGCAGGTGCGCGTCGTCGGGGATCAGTTCCTTCACCTTGGCGTCGGTCTTGTAGATGTCTTCCGGGTCGCCGCTCAGTGCTACCCAACGGAACGGGCCTACACCACGGCAGAACAACGGACGCACGTACGCCGGTACGAAGCCGGGGAAGTCGAACGCGTTCTTGCAGCCTTCATCCAGGGCCATCTGGCGGATGTTGTTGCCGTAATCGAAGGTGGGGATGCCTTGTTTTTCGAACGCCAACATCGCTTCGACGTGCACGCGCATGGATTGCTTGGCGGCGTCGCGGACCTTCCGCGGGTTCGCCTTTTGATCGGCCAGCCACTGCTCCACCGTCCAGCCGATCGGCAGGTAGCCGTGCACTGGGTCGTGCGCGCTGGTCTGGTCGGTCACCGCATCCGGGCGAACGCCCATGCGAACCAGTTGCGGCAGGATTTCCGCGGCGTTGCCGAGCAGCGCGATGGATTTGGCCTGGCCAGCCTTGGTGTACAGATCAATTCGCGCGAGCGCATCGTCCAGATCGGTGGCTTGTTCATCCACGTAGCGCGTGCGCAGGCGCATGTCGATGCGCGACTGCTGGCATTCGATATTGAGCGAACAAGCGCCAGCCAGCGATGCGGCCAACGGTTGCGCGCCGCCCATGCCACCGAGGCCGGCGGTGAGTATCCAGCGACCGGTCAGATTGCCGCCGTAGTGCTGGCGGCCCATTTCCACAAACGTCTCGTACGTGCCCTGCACGATGCCCTGGCTGCCGATGTAGATCCAACTGCCGGCGGTCATCTGGCCGTACATCATCAGGCCCTTCTTATCGAGCTCGTTGAAGTGCTCCCAGGTGGCCCAGTGCGGAACCAGATTGGAATTGGCGATCAGTACGCGCGGCGCATCGGCATGGGTGGGGAATACGCCCACCGGCTTGCCGGATTGCACCAGCAGGGTCTCGTTGTCTTCCAGGTTGCGCAGTGATTCGAGGATGGCGTCATAGCAGGCCCAGTCACGCGCGGCGCGGCCGATGCCGCCGTAGACCACCAGCGAGGTCGGGTCCTCGGCTACTTCCGCATCCAGGTTGTTCTGGACCATCCGGTATGGCGCTTCGCTGAGCCAGGACTTGCAGCTCAACTCGGTGCCGCGTGGGGCGCGGATGACGCGGGTGGAATCGTGGCGCGGATCGGACATTTGGGCATCCTGATGAAATCGATGTCGGATTATCGCAGGGCCTCACGGCAGCTGTGGCAAACTCGCCGCATGAACCGTCCATCTATCTCCCTACTGCGCGGCCTGCTGGTCGCTGTCTTGTGCGCCTTTGCCGGCACAGCGTTAGCCGAGCCGCCCCGAGCACTGATATTCACCAAGACCGCCGGATTCCGCCACGATTCGATTCCCACCGCGATTGCTGCGTTGCAGCGCGTTATCGAGGAGCAAGGCATGCAGGCGGACGCGACCGAGGACGCCGCCGCCTTCACGCCGCAGAACCTGGCGCGCTACCGCGTGGTGATCTTCGCCAGCACCACCGGCGATGTGTTGGATGCGGCGCAGCAAAACGCGATGGAAGAATTCGTCGACGGCGGCGGCGGTTTCATGGGCGTGCATGCGGCGTCCGATACCGAATACGACTGGCCCTGGTATGCACAGTTGGTGGGCGCCTATTTCCACAGTCATCCCCCGGGCCTGCAAACCACGCGCGTGCTTTTCGACCGCGATGGCATTGCCGAGCAAGGACGCGAATGGAAGGTCACCGATGAAATCTACAACTATCGCGACAACCCGCGAGGACGCGTGCAAGTGATCGCCACGGTGGACGAAAGCGACTACACCGGCGGCACGATGGGCGAGGACCACCCCATCGCGTGGTGTCATGCTTCAGCGAAAGGCCGTGCCTGGTATACGGGGCTTGGGCATGATGTGGCGGTGTTTGCCGACCCGGTGTTTCTGCGGCATTTGGCCAGCGGCTTGCGGTATGCGAGCGGAAAGTCTGGTGATTGCTGAACTCTGAAGAACGCCGATACCCAACAAAATGCCCGTCACATGCGGGCATTTTTTATGTTGAACCTAGAACATTCAATTGTGGGAGCGACGTAAGTCGCGACAGGTAACATGGAAAGCGTCGCGACTTACGTCGCTCCCACAATGAACGTTTGCTTTTCTCAGGCAGTCTACTGAATCGCCGGGTCCAGAAGGCGCAGTGAATGCGCCAGGTCGCGACCGCCGGTGCGCTCCAGTTCTTCGCGCGTGTAAGCCCGGCCTGTGGCATTGGCGCAGCCCTTGCCCTTGGCGTCACGGCGGATGACACGGGAGCCGGTCTGGCGCAAGCAGTTGTGGTCGCTCAAGGGACGGGGCTTGGAGTCGGTGTTCTGATCGGGCGTGCTTTGGCCGACAACGCTCTGGTCAGCGGTGCCCTGATCGGCAACGGTCTGTTGGGGTTCGGCTTGAGGCGTTGCAGGAGCGGGCGACACGGATTGCGCGCCAGCGGCAAACGCCAAAGCTGACAAGAAGACAAACAGGGCGGGACGTTTCATGGGAGCCTCCGGCAGGAGTGAGTGCGATCGGATGGCTTTTTTATACGCCTATTCGGCCGGATCAGCGCAGCGTGGGGCAGCCGGCGTTTAGAGCATGTTATGGCGTCGAGGGGCCTTTTCCTTCGGGGTGACGGTATGTGGCTTAGCTCGTGCATGTCTGAACGTCTGCGCGTTGCGCAGGGCCGGCGCAAAGCGGGCTTTCCCTTCTCCCGGAGGGAGAAGGGAGCCAAACATCAGGCCGGCGGGCACTCCGCCCGCCGTCCGTCACGGAAAGCCTTCACCGCTGCGGCATCGGCAGGTGCCGGGCGGGTGCCGTCGTCGAAAATGACCCGCCACACGCCATCGGCACCGCGCTGCCAGACCGAGCCGAAGCGGCTAAGCGATGTGGCGCCGGTCTTGGGGTCTTCGAACAGAGCCGGGCCGCTGGAATACGCCGTCGTGCCATCGCCGCCCACGGTAACGATAGCCGGGTACCACTCCAGCTTGACGGCCGACCCATCAATGATCCCGGTCCACTCCCGGGTAATGGCGTCACGGCCGCGGGTGGGCTTATTGCCGACGCCGAAGACGGCGTTGGGGTGCAGGTGCTCGGCGAAGGCTCCAGCGTCGTGGTCAGCGACGGACTGGGCGAAGCCGAGTTCGCGGGCCCATACCGCGCATCGTGCATCGCCCGATGGCGTGGATTCCGCGGCCTGCAAGGGCGCGGCAACCATGGCTGCGCACAGCAGTAGCGGGAATCGTAAGCTCGCCGCCATGCGAATCTCTGTCATGCGAATTTCTCCCGAGTCTGCCAAGCTTGCGCATTCGATACATTTTCCGTCGCCTATGCACCTGCCATTTGTCAGGGGGGCGTGGCTCGCATTGCTGCTGTTGCTCAGCGCCTGTGCCACCGCGCCATACCGCCCTGTTGTTACCGGCTCGCCGCCCATTCCATTGCTGCTGATTTCGCTGGATGGCGTCCGTCCGGACTATTTGGAACGCGGCATCACCCCTCATCTTTCGGCCCTGGCGCGCGAGGGCGTGCATGCGAAATGGATGAATCCCTCCTACCCGTCCCTGACTTTTCCCAACCACTACACGCTGGTGACCGGCCTGCGCCCGAACCGTCACGGCATCATCAACAACACGATGTGGGATGAGCACCTGGGCGATTTCACCCTGAGCAACCGCGAGGCGGTGGGCGATGCCCGCTGGTGGAGCGGCGAACCGATCTGGGTCAGCGCCGAAAAAGCGGGCATGCGTACGGCGACGATGTTCTGGCCAGGTTCGGAAGCGGCCGTAGGGGGTGTGCGCCCGTGGCAATGGCGCAAGTTCGACCATCAGATGTCGATCGATCAGCGGGTGGACCAGATATTGGCGTGGTTGTCGTTACCCGCGGCGGAAAGGCCGCAATTGGCGACGCTTTACTTCGAGCATATCGACACCGCCGGCCATGAGGGAGGACCGGATTCCTTAGAAGTCACTGAGGCATTGCGCCAAGTCGATGCTGGCATCGGCAGGCTGATGGCAAGCCTGGAAGCACGCGGACTGCGCGACAAGATCAACATGATTGTCGTGTCGGACCACGGGATGGCCGCCACTTCGCCGCAGCGAACCGTCATCGTGGAAGATCTGATTTCGCCCGAAGACGCCCGCGTGGTGACTACCGGGCAAGTGGTCGGCTTCACTCCAAAGCCTGGACGAGAAGCCGTTGCCGCGCAAAAGCTGCTGGGCAAGCATGGCGCTGTGGAATGCTGGCGCAAACAGGACATGCCTGCGCGCTGGCACTACGGCACGCACCCGCGCATACCACCTATCGTCTGCCAAGCCGACGAAGGCTGGCTGCTGGTCAAGCGCGCAACCTACGAGAAAGGAGTCAGCATAGGCTGGCAAGGCGGCGGCTCGCATGGCTACGACCCGGCGCTACCGTCGATGCGCGCGATCTTCATCGCGCACGGGCCGGCGTTTCGCGAAAGGATGACGGTTCCGGGTTTCGATAACGTCGACGTCTATCCGCTACTAGCGCGCCTGATGGGTGTCTCGCCTGCCGAAAACGATGGCGATGCACAGACGCTGCTGCCCATCCTGAAACCCGCCTCAAAGGAAGAAAGCGATCCCCAGCGTTGATGTCCGAAAACGGTTAGTCAGGGCTGGGAACCGGTGCTAGCCTGCTCCCATGTTCACCGCCTTCGCCCACGCCACCCTGCCCGATCTCCGCGTCTGCGAACAGGCGCGGCTTAGCCGCGATGCTCGCTTCGACGGCCTATTCTTCATTGCCGTCACCACCACGCGCATCTACTGCCGGCCGGTGTGTCCTGCGCCGCAACCCAAACCTACCAACATCACCTACTACCCGAATGCCGCGGCGGCGGAAGCGGCGGGTTTTCGCCCCTGCCTGCGCTGCCGACCGGAGTTGTCGCCCAGCGACGGCGCCTGGCGGCGCGGTGATGCCGCGGTGGCGCGTGCGTTGAAGCTGATCGACGAAGGCGCCTTGGCCGACCAATCGCTGTCGCAACTCGCAGATAAGGTCGGCCTGGGCGAACGCCAGCTGCGGCGTCTATTCAATGATCGGCTGGGCGCCAGTCCCATTGGCGTGCACGGTACGCGGCGGTTGCTGTTCGCCAAGCAGTTGTTGACCGAAACGCGACTGCCGGTGACGCAGGTCGCGATGGCCGCCGGCTTCGGTAGTCTGACCCGCTTCAACACCACATTCCGCGAGGCCTACCGGATGGCGCCGCGCGATCTGCGCAAGCGCACAGAGCTGGCGGCGGAAGACCGTATCGCGTTGCGTCTGGGCTATCGCCCGCCGTACGACTTCATCGCGATGCTGCAATTCCTGCGTGGCCGCGCATTGCCGGGCGTGGAGTTCGTCGACGAAACCAGCTATGCGCGCGTGTTCGGCCCGGCGGAGGCGCCCGGCTGGCTACGGGTGAGCCAGTGGAACGATAAACCGAACGATCACGCATTGAAGCTGGAGCTGCATGGCGCCATGCCTTCGCAGCTGCTGACCATCGTCAACCGCATCCGGCGCATGTTCGATCTGGATGCGGATCCGCAGGCCATCGCCGCCGCGCTATCCGCAGACGAACGGCTGCGCCCGCTGCTGAAAAAGCGGCCAGGCCTGCGGCTACCGAGCGGCTGGGATGGTTTCGAGATCGCGGTACGCGCCATCATCGGCCAGCAGGTCAGCGTCGCCGCCGCACGCACGCTGACGTCGCGGCTGGCGCAACATTTCGGCACCGCGCTGCCGACACCTTTCAGTGCGGAGTTGGCGCATCTGTTCCCCACGCCCGAAGCGCTCGCCGACGCCGATCTGACCTCCATAGGCCTGACTCGCGCCCGCGCGGAAACGGTGCGCACTGTGTCCCGCGCGTTGCTGGACGGCCGGGTGGATTTCCATGCCGAACGCATGCTGGAAGACTTCGTTGCGCGCTGGGTAGCGTTGCCGGGCATCGGCCCGTGGACAGCGAACTACATCGCGATGCGTGCGTTGGGCCATCCGGATGCGTTTCCCGCTGATGACCTGGTACTGCAGAAAGCGGTGCCCACCCAGCCTGACTCCGCGAAGGCGGGGGGTACGCGCATGACCGCAAAAGCACTGACCGCGCGCGCGGAAGCCTGGCGACCGTGGCGTGCCTATGCGGTGATCCAACTGTGGCGCGACAGCATGCCGGCGCCGAAGCCTACGAATGCTTTGTAGGAGCGGCCCTGACCTGTAGGAGCGGCGTCTCGCCGCGAGCTCTCCCGTCAGATCCCAATAGAAGCGAAGAGCTCGCGGCGGGACGCCGCTCCTACAGTAAAAGATGGAATGGAGATTGAAACGTGATCATCTACCGACATATCGAAAGTCCCGTTGGCCCGCTGCTGCTGGCAGCCGATAACAACGCACTTCGCCTCATCGAGTTCCACACACCGCGCCATCCGTATCCGCGCGGGGTGGATTGGCAGGAAGGCGACAACGCGGTGTTGCAGGTCACGGCCACGCAGTTGAACGAATATTTCGCTGGCGTACGCCAGGATTTTGACCTGCCGCTGGGGCCGCAAGGCACCGAATTCCAACGCCAGGTATGGCACACGCTGGCTGCCATTCCCTATGGGCAGACGATCAGCTATTCCGAAATGGCACGTCGCGTTGGCAAGCCGACGGCGACGCGTGCGGTCGGCGCGGCCAACGGGCGCAATCCCATTCCCATCGTGCTGCCCTGCCACCGCGTGATCGGCGCCGACGGCAGCCTCACCGGTTTCGGTGGTGGCCTGCCGACCAAGCAGTATCTGCTGCAGTTGGAAGGTGCGTTGCCGAGTGATGATCTTTTTGGCTGATTGGCCTTGTTGTAGGAGCGGCGTCCCGCCGGGAGCTTTTTGCTTTCGTCGCGATCTGAGGGAAAGAGCTCGCGGCGGGACGCCGCTCCTACGAGAAGCGCATCGTCAGATATCAGCCAACAATTCCTGCAACGTCTGTCGATAACGCGCAGCAATTGCATCGCGATCGTGGTGCCGTCCTTCGGCAACGACTTGCTTGCCATCGACATGCACCTCGCGCACCAGCGGCCGGTTTCCGCTGAATATCCAGCGGTCGACAATATTTTCAGGCCTTGCTCCGGCAAATTCCGGTGCTTCCTCATCCAATATCAGGAAGTCCTCGCTTTCAGGGCCGAATCCAGTGGCGTTGGCTCGGCTATCCATCACGCCCTGCAGTAAGGTTTCCCCAACGCTGGCGGAACGGTCACTGACGGCGATGCTGCGGTGATGTGTGATCAGGCGCTGGCCGTATTCCAGCCAGCGCAGCTCTTCCACCGGCGACACCGAGATGTGCGAATCCGAGCCAATGCCCCAGGCGCCGCCCGCATCCAGATAAGCGCGCAACGGAAACAGGCCATCGCCCAGATTGGCTTCGGTGGTGGGGCAGATCGCCACCGTGGCGCCGCTGCGGGCAATGCCCCGCATTTCCTGATCAGTGAGATGGGTAGCGTGTACCAGCGTCCAGCGTGAGTCGATATCGACATTGCTCAACAGCCATTCGACTGGCCGTGCACCGCGTATTGCCAGGCTGTCCTGCACTTCGCCGATTTGTTCGGCGATATGGATGTGCAAGGGGAAATCTTGTGGCAATGCTGCTAACACTTCACGCATCGCGGCCTCGGGTACGGCGCGCAAGCTGTGGAAAGCGCAGCCAAGCCGCACGTTGTCGTTCCGTTCCGGCATCAAACGATCGATCAAGCGAAGAAACGCTTCGACGTCATGGCCGAAGCGGCGTTGGCGTTCCGACAAGGGGCGGCCATCGAAGCCGCCTGTCATGTACAGCACCGGCAACAGCGTCAGGCGAATGCCGGTGTCGCGTGCGGCTGCGATCAGCGCCTGCGACATCGCAGCCGGATCCGCATAGGGCCTTCCATCCGGTGCGTGATGCAGATAGTGGAACTCGCAGACGCTGGTGTAGCCCGCCTCCAACATCTCGACATACAACTGCGTCGCTACGGCATGCACGCTTTCCGGCGTCATCCGCGCCGCGAAACGGTACATCGTCTCCCGCCAGGTCCAAAAGCTGTCTTCCGGATGCGTCTGCCGTTCCGCCAACCCGGCCATGGCACGCTGAAAGGCATGCGAATGCAGGTTGGGGACACCAGGGACGGCGTAAAGGCTGATGGACCGGAACGATTCGGCCCTGCTCTCAATAGCGGGCTTGGCGGAGAAAGTGTTCATGCCGGGCATTCTCGCCTGCCAGCGGGACGAACGCGATGGCGGAAGGCGCCATCCACCTACTGCGTCCCTCTACAGCATCCCTCTACAATCGCGCCATGAACAACCGACCCGACTTGCGCTGGGATGGCCTGATCGTTGGCGCGCATTTGGCGACGCTGGCCGACGATAGCGGCTACGGCACCATCGAGAACGGCGCCCTGGCTTGGCGCGACGGGACGCTGGAGTTTGTCGGCCGTGCGGCCGACCTGCCTGGCGAGCCGGCGGCATTGGCGCACGAAGTAGTGCACGCCGGCGGCGAATGGCTGACGCCCGGGCTGATCGATTGCCACACCCACACTGTGTTTGCGGGCGACCGCGCCGGTGAATTCGAGCAGCGCTTGCAAGGCGCTAGCTACGAAGATATCGCCCGAGCCGGTGGTGGCATCGTGTCCACGGTACGCGCCACCCGTGACGCCAGCGAAGACGAGCTGTTCGCGCAATCGCTGCCGCGCGCGCGCGCGTTGGTGGCCGATGGCGTGACCACGCTGGAAATCAAATCCGGCTACGGCCTGGATCTGGAGAACGAACGCAAGATGCTGCGGGTGGCGCGGCGTATCGGCCAAGCGCTGCACGTCACCGTCAAGACGACGTTCCTGGGAGCGCACGCACTGCCACCGGAATTCGCCGGCCGCGCGGACGATTACATCGCCGCCGTCTGCCAATGGCTGCCGCAACTGCATGCGGAAGGATTGGTGGATGCGGTCGACGCGTTCTGCGAGCGCATTGGCTTTTCTTCCGAACAGACACGACGTGTATTCGAAACCGCACGCGATTCGGGACTGCCGATCAAGCTGCACGCCGACCAGTTGAGCGATAGCGCAGGCGCGGCGTTGGTCGCGGAATTCGGCGGCTTGTCCGCTGATCACGTGGAATACACCTCGGAATCCGGTGTTGCGGCGATGGCCGAAGCGGGTGTTGTTGCAGTGCTGTTGCCGGGCGCATTTCATGTATTGCGGGAAACAAAATTGCCGCCGCTGGATGCTTTCCGGAAACACAACGTATCGATGGCGGTTGCCACCGACTGCAATCCAGGTACCGCGCCACTGCAATCGCTACGGATGGCCATGTCGCTGGCGTGCACGCACTTCCGGCTGACACCGGAAGAAGCATTGCGCGGCGCTACGGTGCATGCCGCGCGCGCGTTGGCGCTGACCGATCGCGGTGCGTTGCGCATAGGTCAACGCGCCGATTTTGTACGTTGGAGGATCACTCAGCCGGCGCAGCTCGCGTATTGGTTGGGTGGTGACTTGGTGGCTGGCGTCTACGCTGCTGGAAGACGCGTGGATGTTCAGTCTGTCTAGACGTCTTGGTAGCGTTTACTCGATTCAGTAATTTCTCGTCATCCCGGCGTAGGCCGGAGGCGCTTTTCAACAGCCGAATGGCTGGTCATGACGGCTCCGATATAGCCCGACACGAAATGGTTCTAGCCCACAAACAAAAACCCCGGCATAGGCCGGGGTTTTGCGACGGCTGGCCTGACGGCCGGTGCAGCGGACGACTCAGCCCTTGGCAACAGCCTTCTTGGCCACAGCCTTCTTGGCCGGTGCCTTCACGACGGCCTTCTTGGCGGCGGTCGCCGTAGCGCCCACGCCTGCCTTGGCCACCACATGCTTGCGCGCATTGCCGTAGCTGGATACGTAGCGCTTGCCCTTGGCGGTTTTGCGGTCGCCTTTGCCCATTGTCGTTCTCCTGAATTAATGAATTAAGTCCGCGAGGTCTGCGGCGCTTGCGAAGTTTTTCGCTCGCCAGCGCCCTGCGCGAAGGCGGAAAGCCTATCACAGCGCGGCCTGAAAGCCTTTAGCTGCGGGCTAAAAGCCCTGGTCGCGGGCTGAAGCTTCGCGATCGCGGGCTAAAAGCCGTCGGCCATGGCTGAAAACCTTGTTCGCCTGCCGCGGCGTGACGAACTCGCTGGCGCCTAGTGCGCGCAGCTGGCGTCGTGGATGTGCCAGTGGTTCAGCCGCAGGTTCACCAAGTGCGCCAGCCCGACCAGCGTGCCGCCGATGGTCATCACGATAGCGTGCGGTACCGGCGCCTGATGCAGCGGCGCGTACAGCACGCCCGCCCAAAGTGCCGCCAAACCGAACAGCAGCATGCCCAGGGCACGGAAAACCCGGTGCCGGCGATAGCCCCAGATCATGCTGAAAAGCCCCAGCACCGTGACGAACGTGACGAACCCGCGCTCGAAGCTGTCGCCAAGCCAGACCGACAGGCCCAGCGACGGAATCGCCGCCAGCAGCAACGGCGTGAGCGCGCAATGCAGGGCGCAGATGATGGAGCCGGTAGCGCCGAAGCGGTCGAGCAGGCTGTTGAGATGCGATTTCATAAGCAACAAGTATGACTTCCGGGGGAGGGAAGTTTTCAATTTTGGTATAATATAACATTCGTCAAGCCCTCCCAAGTGAGTCCTCCTCCCCACATGAAATCTATCCGTCGTCTGCCCTCGCCCCATCAACTTTCCTGTGCGCTCGCCGTCGCCCTGCTGTCCTGCGCGGTCTCCGGCTGGGCGGCCGATGCCCCTCAGAGCACGAAAGACCTGGATGCCATCGTCGTCACCGCCACACCCTTGAAAGGCAGCGTCGAGTCGCTGGCCACGCCGGTGGAGGTGCTGGTCGGCGAGGAACTGGACCGAAACAAGGCATCCACGCTGGGTGATACGGTCGCCAAGCTGCCGGGCGTGCAGACCACTTATTTCGGCACCGGCGTCGGCCGTCCGATCATCCGCGGCCAGGAAGGCCCGCGCGTGCAGGTGCTGTCCGGCGGCATCGGGTCGATGGACGCCTCCACCGTCAGCGCGGACCACGCGGTCAGCATCGAGCCGTTCCTGGCCGACCAGATCGAAGTACTGAAGGGTCCGGCGACGCTGCTGTTCGGTAGCGGCGCGATCGGCGGCGCGGTCAACGTGGTGGATGGTCGCCTGGCGGACACGCTGCCCGACCAGCCGCTCAGCGGCCGCGCCGAACTGCGCGGCAACACCGTCAATGACGAACGCAGCGGCATGTTCCGCCTGGATGGCGTCAACGGGAACTGGGTGCTGCACGTGGACGGCCTGGTGCGCAATACGGACGACTACGAGATCCCAGGTTTCGCCGCCGTCGAACACGAGGGCGAAGAAGAAGAGGAGGAGGAAGGACACGAGGAGCCCGTCAAGGGCAAACTGCCGAATAGTTCAGTCGAGACCCGCGCGGGCGCTGTCGGTGCGACCTGGCTGGGGGAAAAGGCGTATTTCGGCCTGGCGGCCAGCACTTATCGCACCAACTACGGCATTCCCGCCGGCGCGCATGTGCACCATGAGCACGAGGAAGGGGAAGAGGAAGAAGAAGAGGCCGGGGAAGAAGGCGCGGTGCGCATCGACATGGTGCAGAACCGCCTGGATATGAAAGCCGGCGTCTATAACCCGCTGTCGTTCCTGCAAGCGATCAACGTGCGTGGCGCCTACACCGACTATGAACATGTCGAGCTTGAAGGCGGCCTGCCGGCTACCCGCTTCACCAATCTGGGCCGCGAACTGCGCCTGGAAGCCGTGCAAAAGGAGCTCGCCGGCTGGAACGGCGCATTTGGACTGCAGTACAGCAATAGCGATTTCGGCGCCGTCGGCGAAGAAGCCTTCGTACCCACGACCAATACCGACGCGCTGGGTTTGTTCGTAGTGCAGGAGAAAGACTTCGGGCCGTTGAAGCTGGAGTTGGGTGGCCGTCACGAACAGGTGAAGCTGCAGCCGCAGGGCCACCAGGATCGCGACTTCGACGTGACCAGCTTGTCCGCCGCGGCGATCTGGCGTATCAGTCCGGCCTTCGATCTTCGTTTCGGTCTGGATAGCTCGGAACGCGCACCAACCAATGAGGAACTGTTCGCCGCGGGCACCCACGTTGCAACTCAGTCGGTGGAAATCGGCGACGCCAGCCTGGACAAGGAACGCGGTCGCCGCGCGGAGATCGGCCTGCACGCCCATTCCGATCGGGTCGACTTCAAATTCGCCCTGTACCAGACCAAGTTCAAGGACTTCATCTATCTGGCCGACACCGGCGTCGAGGAAGACCTGCCTGTGCGCCTGTGGACGCAGGATGACGCCACCTTCAAGGGCGCAGAAGCCGAAGCCCGTATCAAGCTGCTGGATTCCGACACCGCGGGCGATTGGGACCTGCGGGTATTCGGCGACACGGTGCGCGCGGAATTGGATGGAAGCGGCACCCGGCAGGTCGAGTTCGATGTTCCTCATGGTGACCACTCGCATCACTATGCGATCGAGCTGATGCAAGGCGGCAATATCCCGCGCATCGCACCGACGCGTTTCGGCGCGGACCTGAATTGGGCGCTAGGTGGCTGGCGCGCTTCCGTTGGCGCGGTGCGTTACGCCAAGCAGGACGACGTGGCGCAGAACGAAGAGCCCAGTCCTGGCTACACGCTCGTGGACGCGCATCTGGCTTACCGCTGGGACCGCAATGCCAGCAGCTGGGAAATCTTCCTGGATGGCAGGAACCTGACCGACAAGGAAGCGCGCCCGCATACGTCACTGCTGCGTGAGTACGCTCCATTGCCGGGACGCGGGGTGGGGTTCGGTATTCGGGCTTATTTCTAAACCCGACTCTCTCCATCACTCCCCCCCTTGCGGCTGCCTTTCCAGGCAGCCGTTTTTTTATTGAATTATGTGTATATGCACCTATAATCGAGCCTCCATCGCCACCCCGTCCGTCCCATGTCTATCGCTGCCGGACTCAGTCCCTGCACCTGCTTCCACCTGCGCCGCGCCACGCGCCGGGTGACCCAGATCTACGACCATGAATTGGCAGCGGTGGATTTGAGCCTCAACCAGTACAGCATTCTGCGGCGCACCCAACGCGGTCCCCGCGTCCTGGGCGAACTGGCCGAAGAACTGGGCATGGACCGCACGACACTCAGCCGCAACCTCAAACCGTTGCTGGTTGGTGGCCTGCTTGGTGAAACGCGCGGCGAAGACGCCCGCCAGCGCCTCATCGTTCTCAGCGATGCCGGCCACGCTCGCCTGAAAGCGGCGATACCGCATTGGCAGCGCGCCCAACAACTTATCGATACCGTGTTCGGGGCGGACGCGGTCGCCCGCCTGCACATCGAACTGGACACTTTGACCGAGCGGCTACGTCCGCACACCGGAGGAGCCGCATGAACGCCGCCACGCCCCGTACGCCCTGGCCGCTGCTGCTCGCGGCCGCCGCCATGCTGATGATCACCATGGGCGCGCGCCAGACGACTGGCCTGTTCGTCGCGCCGATTCACCAGAGCACCGGAATCGGCATAGCGGCAATCAGTTTTGCGCTGGCGATAGGCCAGTTCACCTGGGGCGCGGTGCAGCCGGTGTTCGGCGCGATCGCCGACAAACGCGGCTCCACCGGAGTGCTTGTGTTCGGCGGCATCCTGCTGGCCATCGGGTTGGCATTGACGCCTCTGATGACTTCTCAATTGGGGTTGATGTTCACCTTGGGCCTGCTGACGGCGGCGGGCGCAGGCGCGGGCAGTTTTTCCATCCTGATCGGCGCGACAGCGCAACAGCTGACGCCGGAAAAGCGCTCGTTCGCTGCAGGCTTCATCAATGCGGGCGGTTCGTTGGGTCAGTTCGTTTTTGCGCCATTGGTTCAACTGATGATCAGCGTGGCAGGCTGGGCCACCGCGATGTACGGCTTGGCGGCAGCGTCGCTTCTGGCGATTCCGTTGGCGTGGCCATTGCGGCGTAAAGTCGATACCACTTCCCAAGGTGCCACTGCAGGCGCCAAGGCGGTCGGGGAACTCTCTCTGCGCGAACAGCTGCGCATCGCACTCCGCGACCGCAGCTATTGGATGCTGCACATCGGCTTTTTCACCTGCGGTGTGCACATCGCGTTCCTGGTCACGCATCTGCCCGGCGAAATCGCGCTGTGTGGGTTGCCCGCCAGCGTTTCAGCCGCGTCGATTGCGCTGATCGGTTTGTTCAATGTCGCCGGAAGCCTGGTGGCCGGCGCATTGGGACAACGCATGCGGATGAAGTGGATCCTGGCGGCGATGTACGCCAGCCGCGCCGTGATGATCGGGATCTATCTGCTGTCGCCACCCACGCCGATCACCTTCTACATCTTCGCCGCCGCGCTGGGTTTCACCTGGCTGGCGACAGTGCCGCCGACAGCGGGACTGGTTGGCAAGCTGTTCGGCCCACGCTATCTGGGAACGCTGTTCGGGCTAACGTTGTTGTCGCACCAACTGGGTGGTTTCTTCGGCGCCTGGCTGGGCGGCGTGGCCCTGGAGAAGTTCGGCGACTACAGCTGGATGTGGTACGCGGATATGGCGCTGGCATTGCTGGCCGCGGCCGCCAATCTGCCGATCCGCGAGAAGTCGCCGAAGTTGGCGCTGGCAGCTGCTTGAGGTAGCGAATGTGGGAGCGATGTGAGTCGCGACCGGAAGAATGGCAAAGCCTTGGACACGGATTAACCCGGATGAACACAGATAAAAAATTGATGCTTCTATCCGCGTTGATCCGTGTCTAGAGCTTTAAGTTTCCGGTCGCGACTCACCGGTGCCAGCATGCCGGCACCACTCCCATAACAGCAGCTGATCTCAAGCCGCGCAGCGCGCGCACAGGCCGTGCACTTCCAAGGTTTGCGCTTGCGGTTGGAAACCCAGCGCCTTGGCGCGCTTTTCCAGTTGATCGACGACTTCGCGGTCTTCCAGTTCCACCGCGCTATGGCAGCGGTCGCAGATCAGAAACGGTACCGAATGCTGGGCGCTGTTGGGGTGATGGCAGGCAACGAACGCGTTGACCGATTCCAGCTTGTGCACAAAGCCATTGGCCATCAGGAAGTCCAGCGCACGATAGACCGTGGGCGGCGCGTCGGCGCCTACGCCTTTCTTGCTGCGCACCCATTCCAGCAGGTCGTAAGCCTTCACTGGCTTACCGGCCTCGGCGATCAGCTCCAGCACGCGGGCGCGAATTGGCGTGAGTCTCAGGCCGCGCTCCTGGCACGCGCGCTCAACCGCCACGACGAAGCTCTTGGCGTCGCTGACGTGGTGCTTGGGGTCGGTGCAAGCGTGCTTGGACTTGGAAGGGGACATGGCTAGGGCCTGTTAGGCGGACTCAGGTAACTTGATAAGCGCTGCGCCGATGCGTTTCAAGGCCTCTTCGCGGCCGGCCAGGTAGACCGTCTGGGAAATATCGGGGCTTACCTGGGTGCCGGTGATGGCCACACGCAGCGGTTGAGCCACTTTGCCCATGCCCATGCCCAACTGCTCGGCAGCCGCATGCAGAGCGGCGGATACCGATTCAACGCTCCAATCCGCGGCCTGAGCGAGCAGTTCCTGCGCTTTGGACAACGGTGCGTGCGCCGCAGCGGTCAGGTGCTTGGCGACGGCCGCTTCGTCATAGCTCTCCAGCGGCTGATACCAGACCACCGCGCGTTCGGCCATTTCCTTCAACGTCTGCACGCGATCGCGTAGGGCAACCACAACGTCGGCCGGCTGCGGCCCTTGCGCCGGATCCAGCCCCAGCTTACGCAGCTGATATTCCAGCTGCGGCGCGATGCTGGCCGGATCGTCGGTCTTGAAGTAGTGCTGGTTCAGCCAGCCCAGCTTGGCCATGTCCAGGCGCGCGGCCTTGGAATTAACGTCTTCCACCGAGAACAGATCGATCAGTTCCTGACGGCTGAAGATTTCCTGGTCGCCATGCGACCAGCCCAGACGAGCCAGATAGTTGATCAGCGCATGCGGCAGGTAACCCGCGTCCTTGTACTGCATCACATCGGCCGCACCGGTGCGCTTGGACAGCTTGGCGCCCTGCTCGTCCAGGATCATGGGCATATGCGCGAACAACGGCACAGGCGCGCCGAGCGCCTGATAAATGTTGATCTGCCGCGGGGTGTTGTTGATGTGATCGTCGCCGCGGATGACGTCGGTGATGCCCATGTCCAGATCGTCCACCACCACCGCAAAGTTGTAGGTAGGAAAGCCATCGGGACGGAAGATGACCATGTCGTCCAGTTCGCCGTTGCTGATCTCGATACGGCCCTTGATGCGATCTTCGAACACCACGCTGCCTTCGGTGGGATTCTTGAAACGGATCACCCGGTTGGGATCATCGCGGTACGGTAGATTCTGCTCGCGTGCGCGACCGTCGTAACGCGGCTTGAGGTTGGCCGCCATCGCCGCTTCGCGCATGGCCTCCAACTCTTCCTTGGTTTCGTAGGCGTAGTAGGCCTTGCCGGCAGCGATCAGCTGCTCGGCCACCTCGCGGTAACGGTCGATGCGTTGGGTCTGGTAGATCGGGCCTTCGTCGTAGTCCAGGCCCAGCCAATCCATCGCTTCCAGAATGGCGTCAATGGCCGCCTGGGTGCTGCGCTCGCGGTCAGTGTCCTCGATGCGCAGGATGAACTTCCCACCGCGGTGACGCGCCTCCAGCCAGCAATACAGCGCCGTGCGGGCGCCGCCGATGTGCAGATAACCGGTAGGACTGGGAGCGAAACGGGTGCGGCAGGTCATGAAATCGTCCGGAATTGCTGAATAGCGCGATTTTACCTTGTCGGTAAGGTGGGGCGGTGATGTGGGGATGCGGGGATGCTTCGTCTCCCACTTGACCCGCCATTCGGCTGTTGAAACGCTTCTCAACAGCGAAGCTGGTCAAGCGTAAAGGGGGATCAAGGGGGATTTGCTGTTGCTCTTGGAAGCAAAGCCATAGCAAATCCCCGTAGCCCCCTTCTATAAAGGGGGAAAAAGCAAAATGCCCTTGCCGCTCACCGCTCACCGATCACCCTTTATCATTCGCCCATGACGATCCTCTTCATCTCCGACCTGCATCTGGACGCCGAGCGGCCAACGATCACTGAGTTGTTCGGTGCATTCATGCACCGGGAAGCGCGCCAAGCGGATGCGTTGTACATCCTGGGCGATCTGTTCGAAGCCTGGGTAGGCGACGACGATCCATCGGAAACCGGTGCTTACGTAGCCGATCGGATACGAGAAGTAGTGGATGTAGGCGTGCCGGTATATTTCATCCGCGGCAATCGTGATTTCCTGGTGGGTGATGCGTTCGCGCGCCGTTCCGGCATGCGGATCCTGCCCGATCCTGCGGTTGTGGTGCTGTACGGCAAACCGGTGCTGCTCATGCATGGAGACTTGCTATGCACCGACGACACCGCGTATCAGGCTTTTCGCGCACAAACGCGCAACCCCGAATGGCAGCAGCAGTTCCTATCGCAGCCATTGGCGGCGCGGCTCGCATTCGCCGCTCAGGCGCGGGCGGCCAGCCAGGCGCGCCAGCAAGGGATGAAGCATGAGGACCGTGCACAGTTCGAAACGGTGACCGACGTGGCACCCGTGGCGGTGGACGCACTGTTTGCACGCTATGGCATCGATACGCTGATTCATGGGCACACTCATCGTCCGGCGATTCACGACCTGAGCGTTGGCGACCGCACCTGCCAGCGAATCGTACTGGGCGATTGGTATGAGCAGGGGTCGGTGTTGCGGGTGGAACCAGATGGAATGATGTTAGAGAGTTTGTAATTCCCGACTCTTGTAGGAGAGCCGTCTCGGCGCGAGCTCTTTCCGTCAGATCGCGGTGAACGACGAAAAGCTCGCGCCGAGACGGCGCTCCTACAGGTTTATCGGGTCTCGGCTTGCAACGCCGCCAACTCATCCTCATCGAAGCCGGCCGCCAATCTCGCTTCGAGGTTGAACGGTCTGTGCAGATAGCCACCGGCATATTCCTTCAGCAGCTCGCGGAAACGCACGCGCGGCTCGACGCCGGCGCGTTCGCAATACCAGCGGAACCAGCGCGAACCCGCGGCGACGTGCGCGATTTCCTCGCGCAGGATGATTTCAAGGATATCGGCGGTAGCGTCATCGCCAAGCGCACGCAGTTTGACGATCATGCCCGGCGTCACGTCCAGGCCGCGCGCCTCCAGCACACGAGGCACCAGCGCCATTCGCGCCAACCCGTCGTGCGCGGTTTTCTCGGTCATTTCCCACAAACCGTTGTGCGCATCGAAATCGCCATAGTCGAAACCCAGCTCACGCAGGCGATCACGCAACAAGACGAAGTGACGGGATTCGTCGTTGGCGACTGCGACCCAATCGGCATAGAACCCCGCAGGCAATCCACGGAAGCGGTAGACCGCATCCCAGGCCAGATCGATGGCATTGAGTTCGATATGGGCGATGGCGTGGATGAAGGCAGCTCTACCCTCCTGGCTGCCCAGACCTCGACGCGGCAGGTCGCGAGGGTGAACCAAGAGCGGCCGCGATGGGCGGCCTGGCGTACCAATAGGCTGCGGTGGTGGTGCGTCTTCCGGCATCACTAAGCCGGCAACCGCGAATTCGCCGGCATAGGCTTGCGTTAGTGCGACCTTGTGATCGACCGACGCTGCGTCGAGGCAGTTGCGTGCGGCTTCAAAGAGACTAGGACGCTTACCGGTCTTCGTGGCGCCGGAGAGATCATTGGTTTCGGGAACAACAGATCGCATCGCCAACACCCTGCTCAGACAGAACCTGCGGCTGCGGGCACTTCTCCGGAATCCACGGCGCGGTAAGCGGCCAGCCGCTGTTCCAGCGTACCGGTATGCAGCTCGAACAAGTGGTTGTCGAAATCATAGAAATAAATCGACTGTCCCTCGCCCATGATGCGGCCACGCGGCTGCCGTATCTCCACACCAAGGGCAGACAGTTTGGCTACGTAGTCCGGCAGATCGGATTCCTGTACCGAAAAGGCGACATGCTGATAGGACCTTTCGCTCGGAGGCTCTCCCTGCATTGCAGCAATCCATATTCCGCCCAGCAGAAAGAATTTCTCCGGCGAAACCGAATGCGGGTGAGCACCGCTATCGTAGACCTGGCGCGCCCCCAGCCCTTGGCATAGCAACACCGCCATGCGCTCTAGATCGCGCACGATGAAGGTGATATGGCTAATGCCCTGCATTAGGCGCGGATTACGACACCCGGCGCTTACGCTTGGCTTCGTCCGAGCGCATGTGTTCTATGCGCTCGAAATAACCCGCTTCGATACCAGTGACGTATTCACCATCGAAACACGATGAATCGAAATTGGCGAGGCTGGGATTGCCTTCACGCACCGCCGCTTCCAGGTCTTCCAGGTCCTGGTAGATCAGCCAGTCGCAGCCCAGCAGCTTCTCGATCTCTTCGATGCTGCGGTCATGCGCGATTAGTTCGTCCGCGGCCGGCATGTCGATGCCATAGATGTTGGGATGGCGAACCGGCGGTGCCGCTGAGGCCAGGTAGACCTTGCGCGCACCGGCGTCGCGCGCCATCTGCACGATCTGCTTGGAGGTGGTGCCGCGCACGATGGAATCGTCCACCAGCAGCACGACGCGGTTACGGAATTCCAGGTTGATGGGATTGAGCTTGCGGCGCACCGACTTCACCCGTTCGCCCTGCCCCGGCATGATGAACGTGCGGCCGATATAGCGATTCTTGATGAAGCCTTCCCGGTACTTCACACCCAGCACGTTGGAAATTTCCAACGCGGCGTCGCGCGAGGTATCGGGAATGGGAATGATGGTGTCGATGTCGTGATCGGGGCGCAGGCGGAGGATCTTCTCGCCCAGCTTCACGCCCATGCGCATGCGCGCCTTGTGCACCGAGACGTTGTCGATCATCGAATCCGGGCGCGCGAAATACACGTACTCGAAGATGCACGGCGCGTGGCCTTCCGGTTCGGCACAGATTTCGGAGAACAGCTCGCCACGCGCGGTGATGACAATGGCCTCGCCCGGCTGCACGTCGCGCATCCGCTGGAAACCCAGGACATCGAGCGCGGCGGATTCGGAAGCAACGATGTACTCGGTGCCTTCATTGTTCTCGCGCTTGCCCAGCACCAGCGGGCGAATCCCGTGCGGGTCGCGGAAAGCCACCAGACCCAGGCCCAGCACCACGCTGACGACCGCATAGCCGCCACGGCAGCGCCGGTAAACGCCCGCCACGGCACGAATGGCCGTCTCCGGGCTGAGCGTGCGCTGCATGTCCAACTCATGCGCGAACACGTTCAGCAACACTTCGCTGTCTGAGTCGGTATTGATGTTGCGGCGGTCTTCGGCGAACACATCCTGGCGCAGCGCGTCGGTATTGATCAGGTTGCCGTTGTGCGCCAGTGCGATGCCATAGGGCGAATTCACGTAGAAAGGCTGCGCCTCGTCCATGCCTTCCGAGCCGGCCGTCGGGTAGCGGCAGTGCGCGATGCCGACGCGGCCTTCAAGGATGCTCATGGCCTTAGGATTGAAGACGTCCCGTACCAGCCCGTTGTCCTTGTGCACGCGTAGCCGAGTGCCGTCGGCGGTGGCGATGCCGGCGGCGTCCTGGCCGCGATGCTGGAGGACGGTCAGCCCGTCATAAAGCTGTCCGGCAACATTCTGGTTGCCGACGATACCGACGATACCGCACATGGTTTGGCGCTCTCCGCTTAGGGCTGTTTAGGCTTTGGCCTTGCCTGGCCGCTGGATTCGATGTTGGCGGGATCCGACTCGCCCGTCCTGACTTTTGCCGGATCCGGTCCGGCCGGCCCCTCCACCGAGGGCGGCAGGGGCGCAGGCTTGAGCGCCTGAGACATTGCTTGTTGCAACGCCGGCAGGGATTCAACCCCGCCATTATCGCCTGTCAGCGGGTTGCTGGGCAGGTTTATTTCCGGCACAGACCAATCCGGCAGCTTGGCGCGCATCCACCCGGCGACGGGCGAGAGCAGCGGCAAAACTTGTGACTGCTGCCAGGAGGGTTCGCGCACCAGAGGCGTGAAGCCCATCAGCAGGACCAGCACACAAGCAAAGAACGCACCGCGCAATACTCCCAAACCGAAGCCCAGCGCGCGATCCGTGCCGGACAGATTTGTGGACCGAACCAGCGATTTCAAGATCATTCCGATCAGGCCGACGAATACAAGAACGCCGACGAAGGTCAGCGCATAGCCGCCGAATACCTCCGAAGCCGTGGGCGTTCCGTCATCCGACAACCATAGTCCGGCATCTGCACCAAACTGAAAGCTTGCCCAACCGCCCAGCAGCCATGCGGCCGTCGAAACCACGATACCCACAAATCCGCGAAACAAGCCAAGCAGCGCGGATACGCCGACGATCGTCAGTAGCACCAGATCGATCATGCGGCGGGCGATCCGGGTGGGAATGTGGCCCGACCGAGAGGAGCGCGCGCGCTAGCGCTGTCGTGGTTCATCATTTGCATTTCCCCTGTGCCAGCTGATGTCGCTCTCTCGCCGGCTGCCGCACCGTCACGGGTGCGGACGCACCATACCGTTGATACCGAACTTGGCCGCCACCTGCGATTTCAGCTTTTCGGCGTCGGCGCGGCTGGCAACCGGCCCTACTCGCACTCGGTTCAATGCACCCTTGTCGGTGCGGACCTGTTCGACGAAAGCACTGAAGCCACCGGCGCGGACCTTGTCGCGCAAAGCGTTGGCATCAGCCGCATTGGCGAAGGCACCCAGTTGCACCGCAAAACCGACATTCGAAGCAGCCGGCGTACTGGCTGTCGCCGTCGCCGTCGAAGCAGCGGGTTTCGCAGCAGGCTTGGTCTCCGCTGGCTTTGCCGCCGTGGTACTCGTCGCCGGCTTGGCAGGCTCGGGCGGCAGTGCCTGCGTCGTTACCGCCGGTGTAGCGGCGGCTGGCGCGGGCACTGAAGCGGTTGAAGCCGCTGCGGGAGCCGCCGTCGCGTTCAGCACCACGACCTCGGCTTTGACGTCGTTGCGTACCTGCACCGCCCGCAGACGCGCGGATTCGGCCGCTGCCCGGTCGGCGTAAGGTCCGATACGAACGCGGTACGCGGTCTTGCCGTTGATCGTGGCCGGCTCTTGGTAGCTCGGCAGCTGCGCCTGCTTCAAACGCGCGATCACCGCATCGGCATCGGCGGTGGACGCATAGGCGCCAAAACTGACCGCGAAATCGCCCGCCGCATCGGTGGCCGGCAACATTTCCCCGCCTGTAGCGGGTGCACTGTCGGTAGCGGGATTGGCCCGCGCACTGTCAGCGTTGGCGGGTGCGGCGCCCTTCAGTCCAACGGCACCGCTATTGGGCACATTGCCGGGCGCCACCAGAGGTAGTTCCCGGGTTTCGTACTGCCCGTCGGGTGCCTGGGGTACATCCAGCGGCACATCGGAAACCCCGCTGTCCGGCGCGGGCCCCTTGATCAACATCGGCAGGAAAATGACGGCCAGCGCCACCAGTACGACGGCGCCAATGAGACGCTGTTTGAGAGCAGTATCCATCCAAGTCCATGAAGCGATGCGGCAGGAGTGCCGCGATTATACGCGGCGCACGTGGGCCATCCCGGTTACGGAACTGAATGCAGCGATACCAACGCCTCGGCAGCGGTATGGAATGAACCAAATACCAGCACACGGCCGCCAGGTTGCGAAGCCGCGATAGCCGCCTCAAGGGCCTGCCGTACAGTGACATGGCGTTCGCCGTCCGCCGCCGCGGTTCCGGTTAGCCGCGCCGCCAGTGTTTCCGCATCCTGCCCGCGCGGCCCTGCGTCCTCCAGGCCGGCCAGATACCAGTGTTTGATCCCTTCGAAGGCAGCCACGACGCCTGCCACATCTTTGTCGGACAAGGCCGCGAATACCGCCCGGGTCTCGCCTTCATCTGGCTGCGCCTGCAACCAGGCGTTCAGTTCACGCGCCGCCTGCGGGTTGTGGCCTACGTCCACCACCACTTCCACGCCCGCATGCTGAAAGCGTTGCAATCGTCCGGGCAGCGAGGCCGCGGCCACGCCGGCGGCGAATGCGGGCTCTGGAACCACCGCCTCCAACGCGCGCAATGCGGCAATTGCGGTGGCGGCATTAGCGCGTTGAACGGGTGCTGCCAGCGTGGGATTGGGCAGAGTCAATTCGGCGCCTACTTCACGCCAGCGCCAATGATCTTGATCGATGGGTTCGTGAAAGAAATCGCTGCCCAGACGGATAGCATTGGCGCCGATAGCATATGCATGACGCAAGACACTGGAGGGCGAATCGATTTCACCCAGCACCAGTGGTTTCCACGGGCGCGCGATGCCGGCTTTCTCGTAACCGATCTTCTCGCGGTCCTCGCCCAGCCAATCGATATGGTCGATGTCGACGGTGGTGATGACCGCCACATCGGGGTCTATCAGATTGACGGCGTCGAGGCGTCCACCGAGTCCAACCTCCAACACCGCCAAGTCGAGTTCCGCTCTCTGGAACAGCCATAGCGCCGCCAGCGTGCCGAATTCGAAGTAGGTCAGCGGGATGGCCTTTGCGTCTAGCGCCACCTCCGTATCGGCCGCAGCGAATGCTCCGGGTGCGCGCGCACCGCTGTCCGCGTCGCTGGCATTGTCCAAACTTCGCCGTACCCTCTCCCCAACCCCTCTCCCGGAGGGAGAGGGGCTCAAACGTGCCGCTTCCACCACCTCGAAAGCGTCCACCAGTTCTTCATCGCTGGCTGATTGGCCATCGATGCGCACGCGCTCGTTGTAGCGCAGCAGATGCGGCGACGTGTAGGTGCCGACGCGCCAACCCGCTGCACGTGCAATGGATTCGATGAAAGCGACCGTCGAGCCTTTACCGTTGGTACCACCGACGGTAACGACATACTTCGCGGGCTTTTCCAAGCGCATGCGCGAGGCGACTTCGCGCACGCGGTCCAATCCCATCTCGATGGACTTGGGATGTTGCTGCTCGATGTAGGCGAGCCAGCCGTTGAGGTCTCGTTTCATGGCCCTGCCCATCGCCTTTCTTCACTACCATCCACCATGCGCGATACCCGCTTCTAGCGGCTTACAACGCCCGATGCACCGCTTCGCCGAAAAACAGGGTGTGGTGCGAGCAGTCGTTGAGGCGAACCACTTCCAACCGGTTCACGTCCGGACCTTCCAGCAGATTGATGGTGGTCGGTGCTTGGCGGAAGCTCCACAGCTTGCCGATCAGCAGGCCCAGGATGCGGCACAGCAGGACGCGGTTGACGGCGTCGTGCGCCACGACCAACAGAGTGTCGTGGTCGCCCAAACCCTCGGTAGCCCGCTCGAAGCCCCGCCAGGAGCGCTCCAGCACCTGATCCAGCGATTCGCCGCCGGGCATCAGCACGGTCTGCGGCTCTTCGCGCCAGGCGCGCAGCCGGACCGGATCTTTGTCGTTGATCTCGCTGGCCAGCAAACCTTCCCATTCGCCATGGGCGATTTCCTGCAGATCGGCATCGGTCGTCAGCATCGACGCACGCTCCGGTCCGAGTGCCAGTTCCGCGGTATGCCGCGCGCGCGACAACGGAGACGCGACCGCGCGGGTAATGTCGACCTCGCGCAAACGCTTGCCCAAAGCTGCGGCTTGGGCTTCGCCAACGTGCGAAAGCGGGATGTCGATCTGGCCTTGGTAACGGCCTTCGGCATTCCACGGCGTTTCGCCGTGGCGGGCAAGCAAGATGCGCATGCAGTAGGAAATCCTAGTGGGGAATCAGGCCGTGGCCTGACGCGGCGACGGGAACGGAATGATACCGCGCCCCGGCAATCCCAAAGCGCCGCGACGCCGAACGCGCCGCAGCGCGTAAGGACCCTGACGCACCACAAGGCCCGGCGTCCATGACGCCGGGAAGATACGATCGGCCTACTTGCCGACGTTCATTTCCTTAAGCAGCTGCGGCGCCGGGTAAACCTCTTGCATGATCCAGCGCAGATAACGGCCATCCACCGCGATCATGCGGGTCATCTTGGGATCGAACACCCAATTGGAGCTCACCGATTCCCAGTTGCCATCAAACGCCAGGCCAACCAACTTGCCGTGCGCGTCCAGCACTGGCGAACCGGAATTGCCGCCAGTGATGTCCAGGTCGGACAGGAAATTGACTGGAACGGTGCCCAGGCGCTTGTCTTCCAATCCGCCGTAACGCTTGGCCGCCACCGCATCCAGCAGCGTTTTTGGCGAGTCGAACGGGTCCTGCCCGGTTTCCTTGGCAACTACACCCTCAAGCGTGGTGAACGGGGTGTACGCCACGCCATCCTTGGGTCGATAGCCCGTGACATTGCCGAAGGTGATGCGCAGCGACAGATTGGCGTCCGGGTAAACGAATTTGCCCTGGCTCTTTTTGTAGTTCGACAGGGCTTGCAGGTAGACCGGACGCGCCACCAGCGCCTCGCCCGCACGCGTCTTGCGCTCCTGCTCCAGTTTCAACAGCGTCGGCATCACCGCCACCGCGTACTGAATGGCGGGATCCTTGCTGGTTTCGAACGCTTTGCGGTCGGCGGTGAGCCATTTCATCCGCTCTTCGGTGCTGCCGAGCTTGGTCGCCGCCAGCTTGTCGAGTGCGCGATTGATCGCCTTGGAATCCTTGCCACCCAGCCATTTATCCACCGCTGGCACTCGCTGCGACGCGGGCAACTTGAGGTATTCGCCCAGCCAATATGCCTGCAGCTGTCGGTTCATCGCGGGGACGTAGCGGCGTTCCAACTGTTTCAGGCCACCCTCGATGGTGGGCAGATCGCGCTCCTGGTAGCCGGACTCGCGCTCGGCATTAGACTTCTCGCGCTCCATCGACAGACGGTACAACTGCGTCGCGACGCCGACCGTCCCCGTGCCGTTGAACTGATTCAGCACAATGTCTCTGTCGCGCGTGGCTTTGCTCTGTTCCAGCAGCTCGATTAACTTGGCGTGCGCCGCCAGCGCCGTGGCGCCTTTTCCGCCCTGCCCTTTCAGCCAGTTCAGCACCGCTGTTTCCTCGGCCTGCTTCTGCGTGGCCGCATCGATACGCTTGAAGCCTTCCAATTGGCCGTCATAGTTTTTGCTGGTGTTGTTCCAGCTGGCCATGGTGCTGGCGTACTTCACCTGGATGTCCGGGTTCTTCTTGCCCGCCGCCGACACCAGCGCGATCAACTGCTTGTAGTGTTTGGCGAGGGTGGGATAAGTCCATTCGGCGGTGTTATCGAATTCCTCAGCCAGGGCATACCGATTGGTCGAGCCCGGGTAGCCCGCGACCATGACAAAGTCGCCTTCGCCAAGTGGTTTATCCGCCAACTTCAGCCAGTGCTTGGGACGATAGGGCACGTTGTCCGGCGAATACGCGGCGGGCTTGCCGTCCTTGCCCACGTAGGCGCGATAGAACGAGAAGTCGCCGGTATGTCGCGGCCACATCCAGTTGTCGATGTCGCCACCGAACTTGCCCACGCTGCCGGGCGGCGCATAGGCCAGCCGGACATCCTTGATTTCCAGATTGCGGAACAACCGGTAGGTGTTGCCGCCGGAAAAACTGTACAGCCGGCAGCGGAAACCCGCCTCGGCTTCGCAATCGGCGATCAGCTTCTTCTCGAAGGCTTCCAGCGCTTTGGTGCGACCCAGCGCGTCGCCGCCGGCCGAGGCAATGGCGGCCTTGGCCTCTGTCGTCACGTCCTTGATGGAATCCAGGACGTAGACGCGAGCGTTCGGGCCGGCACTGACCTCATCGGCCGGTGTCGGCGCGTTGAAGCCATTCTTGATCAGGTTCTTTTCCGGTGTGGAGTTGAGCTGAATGGCGCCGTAGGCGCAATGGTGGTTGGTGACCACCAGGCCCTGCGGCGAGACGAAGCTTGCGGTACAACCGCCCAGGGCCACCACGGCGCCCATCGGGTCACCGGTCAGATTGGATAGCTGCTTTGCCGACAGCTTCAAGCCCGCCTTTTTCAATGGGCCGGCGATCTCCGGCAGTTGTTGCGGCACCCACATCCCCTCCCCGGCATGGGCGAAGCCCGCCGACATCAGACCGGCGACGGCAAGCGAAACGACTAACGGATTCAAGCGCATGGACAATCCCCTGGCAGATGTGGCCTGGATTGTAACGAAGGCGTCATTCCAGCCATCCATGACTTATGGCACGGCGCGAACCAGGCGCCTGCCCCTGCGCAGGTCAATGGGCACCGCAACATGGCCGCAAGCGGCGGGAGCTTATAATTCCGCTCCTTACTTACGCATGGGTCAGTACCGACATGGCGCAAACGATGAAAGCGCTGGTAAAGCGCGAGGCGGGCAAAGGCATCTGGATGGAAGAGGTGCCGGTTCCGCAGCCTGGCCCCAATGAGGTGCTGATCAAGCTGGAAAAGACCGCGATCTGCGGCACCGACCTGCACATCTATCTGTGGGACGACTGGAGCCAGCGGACCATCAAGCCCGGACTGGTGATCGGGCATGAGTTCGTCGGCCGTATCGCCGAGCTGGGTCCCGGCGTCAGTGGCTACACCCTGGGCCAGCGCGTCTCCGCCGAAGGCCATATCGTTTGCGGCCATTGCCGCAATTGTCGTGGTGGCCGTCCGCACCTATGCCCATACACGGTGGGTATCGGCGTGAATCGCGATGGCGCGTTCGCCGAATACATGGTGATGCCGGCCAGCAATCTGTGGCCCATCCCGGATCAGATCCCCAGCGAGCTGGCGGCATTCTTCGACCCCTACGGCAATGCCGCGCACTGCGCGCTGGAATTCGACGTGGTCGGCGAAGACGTATTGATCACCGGCGCCGGCCCGATCGGCGTGATCGCCGCGGGTATCTGCAAGCACATCGGCGCGCGCAACGTGGTGGTCACCGACGTCAACGACTTCCGGCTGAAGCTGGCCGCCGACATGGGTGCTACCCGCGTAGTCAACGTGGCTAATCAGTCACTGAAGGACGTGATGGCCGACCTGCATATGGAAGGCTTCGACGTGGGCCTGGAAATGAGCGGCAATCCGCGTGCGTTCAACGACATGCTGGATTGCATGTACCACGGCGGCAAGATCGCATTGCTCGGCATTCTGCCCAAGGGCGCCGGCGTGGATTGGGACCGCATCATCTTCAAGGGCCTGACCGTGCAAGGCATCTACGGCCGCAGGATGTATGAGACCTGGTACAAGATGACCCAGCTGGTGCTGTCCGGTTTTCCGCTGGGCAAAGTACTCACCCATCAATTGCACATCGACGATTTCCAGAAAGGCTTCGAGCTGATGGAAACCGGCAAGGCCGGCAAAGTGGTGTTGAGCTGGGCTTGAATCTAGCGTAGTTCACCGCAGGCAACTCCTTGTGGGAGCGACGTAAGTCGCGATGAAGCGTTACCGGTAACGCTTCATCGCGACTTACGTCGCTCCCACAAGGCTACATAGATGCCGCGGCGGGCAGAACCAACTCACCGGTTATTTCCGGCGTTAACGGATTCCCGATACTGCGCACGCACCGCACTGGGCGTCATTGCATACACTTTCTTGAAGGCGCGGCAGAACGAACTCTGGCTTTCGAATCCGGCTGCCTCGGTGATATCGCAGAACGCCAGAGCGCTATGCCGAACCAGTTGCAGCGAGCGGTCCAGGCGCAGGCGAGTGGCGTAGTCGCTGGGCGTTTCATCGAACACCGCGCGGTAGACGCGCGTCAGATGCCAGACCGAATAATTCACCTGCTTCGACAACCACACCATGTCGTGATGCCTGTCCAACTGCGTGCGGATAAGGTGCTGAACGCGCAACAGCCGCAGTAGTGTTCTGTGCTTTCCGCGGAACGTCCGGCCGGCGCAACGCGGCAGCAGATTTCTCAGCGGCCTTTGTTGCTCCTGCAACGTCGTACTGATTTCGGAAACCTGGGACGATACCTCGGAGATATCAGGCAACGGGCGGCCAGTCGAACGCACCAGCCGTATCAGCAACCGAAACAGTTCGCGGGCACAGGGCTGTTCCTCGGGAAGAATCTCCGCGACCGCGGTAGTGTCAGCCCCCGCGCGGCACCAGCTTTCCGGTGGACCACACAGCACGATCCATCCACTACCGTTTCCTGCCTTGATCTGCAGTGCGCCGTTCCACGCCAGCATCCTGCCGCGCCGGAGCTGCCAGTTGAGATCGGCTGATCTGGCGCGCAACAAACCGCCCAGCGGCAACACCACCGAAATCCATCCGGCAGGAATATCCAGCGTGGCGGTGCGTTCGCTGCTTCTGACCAGGTGCAACTGATCGGTACGCGGGTGATCGGCTGTTTCGTCCGGCACACGCTCGTCCAAAAATAGATGTTCGCCGAACTTCATCCGGTGGACTTGGAATGCGGTGGAAACAGGCGCGCGCGTGGCAGGCGTCCGATATCGTTCGGCGGAGTCGGGCCAAACCGTCAAAGGCGGGGCGAAATGGGTGTCCAGGTTCATTCGGTGCACTCAATCCTGCAAGCGACAACGGATGTTGTTGCAGGTCAGGAGCCGCTTTCAATGGAACTGGGATGAAGCGTCATCTTGCGGGGACCAACGACACGTCGCCGCTTGCACCGGTGATCGGATGTACCTAGTGTTCCCACCATGTCGCGACGTTCCCTTTGCCTGTGGCTTGCGGTGGTCACCTGGTGGACCCTCTACGGCGTTGTGCTGGCCATAGAATCGCTGACCATCCAGACCGCCGCCGGCACCCACTTGGAGCCGGATTTCGCCCATGCGTTTCGCACCAGCCTGTCCAGCGCCTGGATCTGGATTCCGCTCACCGTCGGGCTGATCGAACTGGCCCAGCGTTGTCCGATCGAGCGCGGAGGGCTCGCCGTTTCATTGTCTCTGCATAGCCTGGCGGTGGTGGCCATCATCGCTATCCGCACGGCGCTGTTGTTTGGATTCAACCGCTGGATCGGCTGGTATCCGCAGCTGCCCGACTTCTCGGTGGTGTTGGCCAGCAGCGTGGCGAAGAACTCGCTCATCGGCTGGCTGATCGTCGGCGTTTCCCACGCACTGCTGTACTACGAACGCGCCAACACGCGCGAGCGGCAAGCAGTAGAGTTGGAAGCACGGCTGGCGCAGGCGCGCCTTCAAGCGCTGTCGGCGCAGCTCAATCCGCATTTCCTGTTCAATGCACTGAACTCAGTGGCCGAGCTGGTGCACCGTAGTCCCGCGGCCGCCGACCGGATGCTGGTATCGCTAGGCCAGCTGTTGCGCGCCAGCCTGGAGGGTTCACAGACCCAGGAGGTGCCGTTGCGCGAAGAGCTGGCGCTGCTGGAGCGGTACATCGAGCTGGAGAAAATGCGGTTGGAAGATCGCCTGCGCATGTATTGGGAGATCGATCGTTCGCTGCTATCGGTGCCAGTGCCACGGCTGCTGCTTCAACCACTGGTCGAAAATGCGATTCGCCATGCGCTCGGTCAGCGGACCACGCCGGGCAAGGTGGTGGTGCGAGTCGCCCGGCAACAGGATTGGCTGGTACTGGAAGTCCGCGACGACGGCCAAACGCCTGTCGCGCAGTCGGCACACCACAGCAATGGCATCGGCCTGACCAACACGCGGGCGCGGCTGCGCGCGCTGTATGGCGACGAACATTCGTTCGCATTGACGCGCACCGATGCCGACGACGGCACGGTCGCCCAAGTGAAATTGCCGATCCGTATGCTGGAACAGGCTGCATGAATCGTGCGTTGCGAGCGATGATCGCCGATGACGAACCACTGGCGCGCGCACGCTTGCTGCGGATGCTGGGCGAACTCGGCTCGGTCGAAGTGGTGGCGCAATGCACATCCGCACGCGAGACCATCGACGCGCTGCGCACAGTGGTGACGGATGTACTGTTCCTGGACATACGCATGCAGGATGCGGATGGCTTCCAGGTATTGGAAGCGGCACCGGCCGCACGTCCTCATGTGGTGTTCGTGACCGCTTATGCCGAACACGCCGTGCATGCGTTCGAAGAGGCGGCGGTGGATTATCTGCTCAAGCCCTACTCCGCCGATCGCCTGCAAGCAGCACTGGAACGCGTTCGCGTGCGAGTACCCGGCATGGTGCCGGCAACCACAACCCACTCGCCGATTGCACCACACGCTTACGCCACGCGTCTGGCGGTATCGGTCGGCCGCCGAACCCGAGTCATCCAGGTCGCCGAGATCAGCTACGCGCGCGCGCAAGCCAACTACGCCGAACTCCGCGTGGACAAGCGAGACTACCTGCTGCGCACCACCATCGCCGAACTGGCCGAGCGGCTGGACCCAACCGAATTCGTACGCGTGCACCGATCCGCATTGGTGCGCATCGACGCCGTGGAAAGCCTGGAATCCTGCGGCGGCGGTCAGTACCGGCTACACCTGCATGACGGCGTCGCGCTACGCAGCGGACGCAGCTATCGCAATGCAGTGAGGAATGCGTTCGGACTGGCGTAGCTTGCTGGAGCGGGGAGCGGGAATCGAAAGACTCTGCTTATTCTCCGTTTCGTCAAACCCCGTAGGAGCGGCGTCTCGCCGCGAGCTCTTTCCATCAGATCGCGATAGAGGCGAAGAGCTCGCGGCCGGACGCCGCTCCTACCAAGCCCGAGGCGGCACGGCCCCAGCCAGGGCCATGCCGGTAGCGCATCGCGATACTCAGAACCGCTGCTGATAGCGCATATAGCTGAAGCGGCCGATGTCGAACATGCCCTGGTACTTGGTACTGGTGCTGGAGTTCGGATTGGAATACATCGGCGGACCGATATGCTCGAACACGTTGTTGACGCCAAAGGTGATGGTCGCATCCCACGGCGCTTCCCAACGCAGTTGGAGGTCATGAAAGGTGTTGGAGCCCACGCGGTTGATGTTGCCGCTTTGCTGCGGATTGCGTGCGATGTAGCCGGGATGCGAGCACTCTTCCGGGAACAGGTTCGGTTCCAGGCAGGCTTCCTTCATAGAAGAGAAGTAGCGTGCATTCCAGTTGACGCCGAATGCCCCGCGGCTCCAACCCAAGCCCAGCGTAGAGCGGATGCGGAAGGTGCCGGTTGCGCCGGCAGTGGTTGCGAACCCGACCAGCTGGATCGGCAAAGCATTCGGATCGGTGGCTGTCTTCAGTTCGTCGCGGCGGGTATAGGTGTTCTGCCAGTTGACGGTGAAGTCGCCATAGCCGGTAGCCAGCCGGTAATTCAGATCGAAGTCGAAGCCTTCGGTTTCGCGGAAACCCGCATTGATGAGGTCGAATGTCATCGCATCGACATAGCCCAACACCGGATCGCGAGTGAAGCGCGTGCAACGGCTGCTGTCGCCCTGCACATAGCAATCATTGAGGATCTGGGTAGGCGTGTCGGGAACGATGGTGTCTTCGACGCGAATTTTCCACCAGTCCAGACTCATGTTGAGGCCACTGATGAATTGTGGGCTCCACACGAATCCTCGGACGGACTATCGGGCGTACCGCCCTGTTGCGCGTAGGCATCAGCGAACGGCAGCATGCCGACGATGCCACCGCCGGAATCAGCAGAACCTGACGGATGGTGGTGGTGAGAATTTGCTTGTGCATTCGTAACTCCAGATGGGACGGACGCGCGGCTAAGCCGTCCTATGAAATTACGACTGTTTAACCGGCCATCTTGCGCCGGATGGGCGGTCTAATTTGGCCTAAATAGGCGACTAGCACCGGCGGTTGATTAGCCGGTTGTCAGCACACGGAGCGCTCACCAGAATGCAGCGTCGGGGCGTCGCACGCCATGCAAGTTAGATTCGAGTAATGCGTTCTGCCTGTTCCGTTCGCGCACGCACCATCATTGGAGATCGTGATGCACACTCCGTCGTCCGCCAGATCATTGCCGTCATTGAGCGGTTTAAGCGCCTACGAAGATCACGCTCTACTGTTGCTACGCATCGTAGTCGGAGCGTTCCTCGTATGGGGCGTGTCCGACAATATCCTCAGCGCGGCACGCATGGCCGAGTTCTCCTCGTTTCTCGGGCATCATGGCTTCCCCTATCCGAACGTACTCGCTCCGGTTTCAGTCTGGGCCCAATGCCTGTGCGGATTGGGATTTATCTCTGGGCTCGCGATACGTTGGGCCGGGCTGCTGTGCGCGGTGAACTTCATCGTGGCCGTGGTGATGGTGGACGGAAAAGCTGGCATCCGCCCAGCGTTTCCAGCCACCATGCTTGTGCTCGTTGGCCTGTATCTGGCCGCTCGCGGTGCAGGTAGATTCGCGATACCAAGCGTGCGCTTGCCGATATTCGCTTCGCGTCGGAGCTGAGCGATCTTGCCGCTGAGCTCAGCGTCGACTATCGATCTGCCCAGCGCCTGGTTCACATGACAAGACCTCATTCTTCTGAAGCGCTCGTCCTGGCGAGGCCGGTTTCTTCGCACTTGTATCTAAGTGAAATATGCTGCATCCAGCATGTGTACGGAAGTTGCTGAGGGAGCGGCCTCCGGTAGCGAGCTTTTCTCATTGATCTCGCTAAAGCAAAAGCTCGCGGCGAGACGCCGCTCTTACGAGTTCTTCCGATATCCCAGTCGATGGCATCGCGCTTTTGGATACGTCTTGTTCTGCAACGGCCACGAAAGAGGGCGCCTTGCGGCGCCCTCTTTCCTTTAAGCGAAAAATCTATCAGGGAACAGCGACTGCGACAGTCAGCACAACGCCCGGCTTGTAGATGTCCGAGCCACGGCGCAGTTCTTCCGCGTCGGAGCCGAATGTGTCGTAATAGCCAAGGGTTGCGGTCGCCGGGCCGAAGCCTTTTGAAACGCTGACCGAACCGTCAAAAAAGTCTGCGCGACCGCCATTATTGTCGGCTTCGATGGAGGTGTAGCCGGTGGAAGCGCCCAGCGAAAATCCGGAATCGCCCAGATCGTAGCCGGCTGACAGGCCGGCGTAGATTTCTTCGGCACCCGTGTTGCCGTAATCATCGGCATACGCGAGGATGCCCCCGACCGTCACCGGGCCGCTCCAGGTCAGCTTGGCGATGTACTCGTTGTAGTCGATGTCGCCGTAGCCGTCGTCCGAACCCTCGTAGGTGTAGCGGGTCACGCCCAGGTCAAGGTTCCAAGCGTCACTAAGATCCTTGTTCCAGCCGGCGTAGTAATCGAACTCGAAGTTAGGCCCGCCTGCACCAAAGTCCACATTTGAACCCCATGCGCCTACATACAGGCCAAAGGGTGCCGTGTACGTCACACCCGCTTGGAACGCAGGTCCGTTATCGGTCTGGGACACGCCACGAAACACGTAATCGGTGGTCACGGCCAAGGACACACTGACGGGTGACGAGGCTTCTTCCTCGGCTTCTTGCGCCGACGCGACGAACGGCGTGGCCAGCATGGCGACGGCTAGAGCGAAACTGAGCTTGGATGACTTCATCCGGATTCTCCTGGTGGGCTGTTTTCTAGGGGTTGAGGGCTGGCGCCGGTTTGGGGCGCTGTCTCCAAACTGCAACATCAGTTTTACAATTTCTTAACCGGCTTGATATTGCGGCGCAACAATCCTCGTAGTCAAGTGCCCGCCGCCGGATTTTTCGGTTGCTTTTGAAACCATTCCATCGCTATCGCTTGACGGTCATAACCCCGTTCCGGCAGTCGCCGGAAACAACCTGAAACGTGTCGGCGACAGCCGGATGGAACTGCCTTCGGCATTGGCAGGACTGGCCGCATGCGCAGGCAGTTCAATTTCCAACTCATCATGTGTTTCCTGCAGGCGGGCTCTCAGCCGCAGCCGCGGACCGCTGCGCTGCGCCCAAATGACGGTCGCCTGCCAACCCGGTCCATCACCGTCCAGTTGGAGGTCTTCCGGACGAACGAACAGCTCCACCGCGCCCTCGCCTTTTGTCGCCGCCGGCGGAAACAAATCGGCGCCGGCAACACGTAGGCGATCGTCATGCCATTGGCCCGGCAGGCGATTCACCGCGCCTACGAAGGAATAAACAAACGGCGAAGCCGGTTGGTCATATGCCTCGGCGGGACTGGCCAATTGCTCGATGCGGCCCTGATGCAGAATGGCGACGCGATCCGCCAGCTCCAGCGCTTCTTCCTGGTCATGGGTCACGAAGATCGTGGTCAAGCCGGTGCGGTCGTGCAGTTCACGCAGCCAACGGCGCAGATCGCGGCGCACACGTGCATCCAACGCTCCGAACGGCTCATCAAGCAGCAACACGCGCGGCTCGATCGCCAGGGCGCGCGCCAATGCCACACGCTGGCGTTGACCGCCGGACAGCTGTGCCGGATAGCGCGCCTCCAGTCCATCCAGTTGCACCAGTGCGAGCAGTTCGCGCACTCGTTCTTCTATCTTGGTTTTCGGCCAGCGATCCTCACCACGTCGCACGCGCAGGCCAAAGGCGATGTTCTCGCGCACGTTGAGGTGCCGGAACAAAGCATAGTGCTGAAATACGAAGCCCACCCGCCGCGCCTGCACACTGAGTCGCGACGCGTCCTCGCCGTCGAACCAGATAGCGCCACGGTCGGCTTGTTCCAGGCCGGCGATCGTGCGCAGCAAAGTCGTCTTGCCGGAACCCGAAGGGCCTAACAGCGCCAGCAGTTCACCTTGCCGCACATTCAGGCTGATGTCGTCCAGCGCAGCGAAATCGCCGAAACGCTTGCTCAAATGCTCGATCTTGATACCCATGGCTTACCTCTAGTGGCGATGGATGGCGGCCAGCGATTCGCCGTGGCGCCATTCCAGATATGACTTCAAGACAAGCGTGACCAATGCGGTCAGCGCCAGCAAAGAGGCGACGGCGAAAGCCGCGCTGTAGTTCTGCGCGATGTCGTTGTAGAGAACCTCCACGTGCAGCGGCAGCGTATTGGTGCGCCCTCGGATATGGCCCGAGACCACCGATACCGCGCCGAATTCTCCTAACGCGCGCGCGCTGCACAACAGCACACCGTACAGCAGCGCCCAGCGGATATTGGGCACGGTGACACGCCAGAATGTCTGCCAACCATTGGCACCCAGGCTGAGCGCGGCTAGCTCTTCGTCGGTGCCTTGCTGCTCCATCAGCGGCATGAGTTCGCGCGCGATGAAGGGAAAGGTCACGAACAGCGTCGCCAGTACGATGCCGGGCACGGCGAAGATGATCCTGGGTAGCTGCAGAGTGATCTCGCCCCACACAGGCAGGCTGAAATGCCATCCCTCATCGATCAGCGGCCAAGCCCAGCCCTGTGCACCGAAGATAAGCACGTACACCAAGCCGGCCACCACCGGCGATACCGCGAATGGCAGATCGATCAGGCTCACCAGCAAACGTTTGCCCGGGAACTGATGCTTGCTCACCGCCCACGCCGCGGCGACACCGAATATCAGATTCAGCGGCACCACGATCCCTGTCACGAGCAGAGTAAGTTTGATGGCGGACAACGCGTCCGCTTCGGTGACGGCGGCGATGAAAGCCGGAGCGCCATTGCTCAGCGCTTGCGCGAACACCAGCAGTAACGGCAACAACAGAAAACCCAGCAAAAAAGCCAATGCGACCGCGATCAACAGCACACGCACCCACTTCGGTTCCGTGGTCGCGGCGACAGGATCGGAGCGGCGGGCGCTGACAGATTCCAGAAGCGAGCCCTCGGAGGGAAAGGCCATAGCAGCGGAGACGGTTTCGCTCATCTTAGCGCGCCTCGCTTAGCCAACTTGGATTGCAATGTATTGATGGCCAGCAGCATCAGCAGTGATAGCAACAACATGGCCAGTGCGATGGCGGTTGCGCTGGCGTAATCGTATTCATCCAGACGGAAAGTGATCAACAGCGGTGCGATTTCGGTGACTCCGGGCAGATTGCCCGCAATGAAGATCACCGAGCCGTACTCGCCCACACCGCGCGCGAATGCCAGGCCGAAGCCTGCCAATATGGCCGGCCACAACGTGGGCAACACCACTCGCCGGATCGCCTGCCAACGGTTCGCGCCCAGCGTCGCCGCGGCTTCTTCGAGCTCCCGCTCCACTTCCGCCAACACCGGTTGCACCACTCGCACTACGAATGGCAGGCCGATGAACACCAGCGCCACCGTGATGCCCAATGGCGTGTAGGCCACTTTGATTCCCGCCGCTTCCAGCCAGCGTCCTATCCAACCGGTAGGGCCATAGAGTGAAGTCAAGGCAATGCCCGCGACCGCGGTGGGCAATGCGAATGGCAAATCAATCATCGCGTCGAACAAGCGTTTGCCAGGAAATCGATAACGCACCAGCACCCAGGCCACCAGCGTACCCATCACCGCGTTGAAAGCGGCCGCCGCGAGCGCCGTGCCAAAACTTAGTTTCAGCGACGACAGCACGCGTGGTTCAGTCCAGATGTCCCATAGACCTTGCCACCCCAATCCGCCCGCCTTGATGAACAGACCCGCCAGCGGTATCAGCACAATCAAGCCTAGCCATATCAACGTATAGCCCAGGCTGAGGCCAAAACCGGGCACGACCCGCGTGCGCCGAGCGCGCTTTATCGATGACGATACTGCCGCCATCGATTACTTTTCCGCCTGGATCTGGTCGAACACTCCGCCCTCGGCGAAGTGCGTGGCCTGCGCCTTGGCCCAGGAGCCGAAAACCTGATTGATGGTCACCAACTCGATCTTGGGGAAAATCGCCATATCGGCTGGATCGACCTGCTGCGGATAACGCGGGCGATAGTAATGTCGAGCCGCGATTTTCTGGCCTTCCGGCGAATACAGGTAGTCGAGATAAGCCTGCGCCACTTCGCGCGTGCCGTGCTTGTCCACATTCTTGTCCACCAAGGCTACCGGAGGCTCAGCCAGGATCGATAGCCTGGGAATCACGATTTCGAACTTGTCGGGTCCGAGCTCCTTGACCGACAGGATTGCCTCGTTTTCCCACGCCAGCAGCACGTCGCCGGTGCCGTGCTGCACGAAGGTGGTGGTCGCACCGCGCGCACCGGTATCCAGCACCGGAACGTTGCGGAACAGTGCACGCACCATGTTGCGTGTCTTGGCTTCGTCGCCTTTGAATATCTTCAGGCCATAGGCCCACGCCGCCAGATAGTTCCAACGCGCACCGCCGGAAGTTTTCGGATTCGGCGTAATCACCGACACACCGGAACGCAACAGGTCGGGCCAATCCTTTATCTTTTTCGGATTGCCCTTGCGCACCAGAAACACAATGGTGGAGGTATAGGGCGAACTGTTCTCGGGCAGGCGCTTTTGCCAGTCGGCAGGAAGCAACTTGGAACGCCCGGCAATGGAGTCGATGTCATAAGCCAGCGCCAACGTCACCATGTCGGCTTCCAATCCATCGATCACCGCACGTGCCTGCTTGCCGGAACCACCATGCGAAGTGTCGACCGTGACCTTGCCGCCGGTCTTCTGCTGCCAACTCTGCGCGAAGGCGGCGTTGATTTCGCGATAGAACTCGCGGGTCGGGTCATACGACACGTTCAACAACTTGGCGTCCCGCGCGTTTGCGCTCGCGGCCAGCGTCAGTCCCAGGGCAACCAGCAAGTTGCGCATGTGGCGGCGAAGGGTCGAGCTATTCATTCAAAACAATCTCCGGTGGATCAGAGCGGGGCGCGATTTCGGCGGCATCAAATTGTTGTTCTCACCGTTCGCGGCCGCTGCAAGGCTAAGTACACGCATACGTCTCATGTACCTGCATACATCATCAGCTACAGGATCCCCAGAAGGCCGCTGCCATGCGGACAGAAAGCACGACAATGGCGATATGCGGCCATTGCCATCGTCTTGTGCGATTTTGTCGGGATCGCGCATTCTCGGCACGTGAAAGCGACGGAAGGTCCGCCAGAGCTTGAGATGCTGCGCACCTGCCTTGTCGCAGAGAAATGACGAAAAGGCCGGTGCTTATGTCTGATTCGCATGACGGCCGGGGACAGGCCGGCAGGAGGTTAAAATGGCCGCTTGTTTCCCGGGCCCAGCCGTCATGTCCATCTCTCCAACCACACCCTCCGTCCTGACCCAGCGTTATGCCGCCGAGTTGGAATCCATCCGCTCCCAGGGCCTGTTCAAGGCCGAACGCATCATCACCAGCCCCCAATCGGCCGAGATTGAACTGGAAGACGGCCGCAAGGTGCTGAACTTCTGCGCCAACAACTATCTGGGCCTGGCCGACCACCCGGACATCATCCAGGCGGCGAAGTCGGCACTGGACACCCACGGATTCGGCATGGCCAGTGTGCGCTTCATCTGCGGCACCCAGGACCTGCACAAGCAGCTGGAAAAAACCATCGCCGACTTCTTTGGAACAGAAGACACCATCCTCTACGCGGCTTGCTTCGACGCCAACGGCGGTCTGTTCGAACCCTTGCTGGACGAGAACGACGCGATCATTTCCGATGCACTGAACCACGCGTCGATCATTGACGGCGTACGTTTGTGCAAGGCCAAGCGCTTCCGGTACGCCAACTGCAACATGGCCGAGCTGGAAGCGCAGCTACAGGCCGCCGATGCCGCCGGCTGCAGAACCAAGTTGATCACGACCGATGGCGTTTTCTCGATGGACGGCTTCATCGCGCCGCTGGACGAGATCACCGCGTTGGCGAAAAAGTACGGCGCGCTGGTTCACATCGACGAATGCCACGCCACCGGCTTCCTGGGTGCCACCGGCCGAGGATCGGCCGAGGTCAAGGGCGTGATGGAGAAGATCGATATCTTCACCGGAACACTGGGCAAGGCCATGGGCGGCGCTCTGGGTGGCTTTACCACCGCGAAAAAGGAAGTCGTGGAACTGTTGCGGCAGCGCTCGCGTCCTTATCTTTTTTCCAACTCGCTACCGCCGCACGTCGTGGCGGCTGGCATCAAGGCCTTCGAGATGCTTTCCTCCGCGGGCGAACTGCGCGAACGGCTCAAGGACAACACACGCCATTTTAGAGAAAAGATGACTGCGGCCGGTTTCGACATCAGGCCTGGCGTGCATCCGATCTGTCCGGTGATGTTGTACGACGCACCGCTGGCGCAGCGTTTCGCCGGACGATTGTTGGAAGAAGGCATCTACGCGACCGGCTTTTTCTATCCGGTGGTGCCGCAGGGACAAGCGCGGATTCGCACCCAGATGTCCGCCGCGCACACTCGTGAGCACCTGGATCATGCCATCGAAACATTCATCAAGATCGGGCATGAGCTCGGTGTTCTGAAGGCATAGAACCGGCCAGCGTGGCCGACGCATGCCAAGTAGCTCGGCCCCACGCGGCCGACGCATGCCGTGTCAGGCAAACCTTGCGTCGGGGCGTGGCCCCGACCTAAAAGTCTGAGCTTTGGCTTTGGCGGTATTCAGATCGATCGCGCAGAACCAGCGACTCGGCTTCGCTGGCACTCAGCCACCGCCACTGACCTTTTGGTAGATCGCCCAATTCCAGGCCACCTATTGCAGTGCGCAGCAACCGCAGCACGCCGATGTCGAGCGCCGAAAGCAACCGGCGGATCTGCCGATTGCGACCTTCATCCAGAACGATTTCCAGCCAGGCGTTCTTTTCTCCCTGGCGTAACAGGCGCACCGATTTTGCCGCAAGCGTCTGTCCTTCCGACACCATGCCTGACACCATGGCAGCAAGCGATGAAGCATCCGGGATACAGTTGATCTGTACGTGGTATGTCTTGTCGGGTCCGGTATCTGGATCAGTGACATGCGCGGCCCACTCAGGATCGTTGCTGAAAAGCAGCAGTCCTTCGCTTGCTTTGTCCAGCCGGCCCACGGGGGCGAGCCAGGGCAATGCCGCGCCGCCTTCCAGACAGCGGTAAACGGTATCGCGGCCATGCTCGTCGCTCACTGTCGTTACCACGCCGCGAGGTTTGTTGAGCATCAAATAGCAGCGTTGGCTTACACCGATGGGCTTGCCGTCCACGGTAATCCGCGGCCTATCCTTGGCGATGGGAAACTCGGGGTCGCGAATCACCCGTCCTTCCACGGCGACGCGGCCCGCCGCAATCCAACGAGCGGCTTCCGTTCGCGAGCACAAGCCTTGCTTCGAAAGCACGCGCGCCAAGCCATGCCGCGGAGCGGAGGAAGAGGATTTCGATTCCATGCTGTCGCCGACCGATGCGCCGCGGTTGCACCGCACCTTTGATCGGCGCGAGGGAAAAGGCTCCCGAAATGCGGGAGCCTTCGCTTTACTTGGTTTTCTCGACGACCGGCACTGCCGCGGGAACCGCCGCGGGCGCTGCACCCTTGGCCACGCGAACACCACGCGATTTCATCCAGGCATCGAATTCTTCGGCGGTCATCCGCTTGCCGTTCTGATTCATATCGAAACGCCAAGGCGTGTTGTCGAACTCGGTCTTGGGCTTATAAGCCGCTGCACTGCTGGCGCCGGCCGCTGCAGCCGAAATCGCCGCCGGCAGCGCTTTGGCGACATTCTGGCAACCTTCGATACGCAAACGCAGCAAAACGCGATCCACCGACAACGCTTCGTCGAACGCATGCGCCAAGACGCCACTAGGCGCGCCCAGCTGCGTTGCGTTGGCAACAAACTCCGGGGCAACCGGGGCGGCCACGGAACGGGATGGTAGCGGCGGCTGCACCAAGTTCCCTGTGCAGTTAGGTGCGGCATGCAAGGCCGGAGCCGCAATGCTGATCAGACTGGCGAAAACGATACGGCGCATTGGCGTGGCCCTGCATGAAGTTCGGCGATGAGTGTATGAAGCAGCGTTGCCAATATCAAGAAATCAACGCCTTTTCCGCCAAGCGGCAAAGAATATTGGAACGAACCGCACTAGGACGTGCCATCGATTGAGTCGCCAGGCGCTGCGCCACCCTCACCGTCCGGCGGACGTACTGCTCGATGCGGGTGGTATTCAATGGATGACGTGTCCTAGCCCTATTCATCCCATTCACCGCTCCCAAAAGCACGAAGCCCGGCACTAGGCCGGGCTTCGGTATTGCTTTGCGATTGAAGCGTCCGATTAGTTCTGGACGTTCAATTCCGTACGACGGTTACGAGCACGGCCTTCAGCGGTGTCGTTGGTGTCGATCGGGCGGCTCTCGCCGTAGCCGTTCGGGCCAACCAGACGCGAAGCGTCCACACCATTGCTGGTCAGGTAGTCGTACACGGTCTTGGCACGACGCTCCGACAGACCCTGGTTGTAGGCATCGGTACCGACGGAGTCGGTGTGACCGGCGACTTCAACTTTCAGGTCAGGATAACGCTTCAGGATTTCGGTAGCTTCGCTCAGGATGGAGACCGCGTCCGGACGCAGCGTCGACTTGTCGAAGTCGAAGTTCACGCCCTTCAGGTCGATCGACACCGGTACCGGGCAGCCGTCCGGACCAATGGTCTGGCCAGCCTGCGAACCGGGGCACTTGTCGTCGCAGTTGTTCACGCCGTCGCCGTCATCGTCCATGTCGGCGCAGGTGTTGACGGGAGCCGGGGGAGCCGGCGGCGGCGGCGGAGCAGCAGCGGCGCCCAACGGGATGATCACACCAACCGACGCGAGTACGTCGCCGAACCAGCTTTCATCGGGAGCGGCAACGCTCTGGTCGTTGAAGTCGGCACGGTAGGCGAGCTCAGCACGCACACCAACGCGCTTTTCAAGCGTGGTCTGCAGACCAACACCGACCTTGGCGGCAAAGTTGCCGTCTTCAGCCTGACCCGGGGAATCCGGGCTCGGGAAAGCATCGAACTCTTCTTCCGAACGCTGGTAACCCAGGCCGGCCAGCAGGTAAGGATTCCAACCACGGCCTTCAGTGACGAAGTGGCGACGCAGATCGAACGAGATGCCGTACTGGCTCCAGTTCATATCGCGGTTGTCTTCGAACTTCGGGTTCTGATAGTTCAACTCACCATCGATGGACCAGTTCGGGCTGATGAACTTGCCGAGGCCCAGGCCGACAAACGGTGCATTGCGGGTTCCGCGCTGATCGTCTTGCAGGTTGAAACCGGTAGAACCGGTCAGGTACCAACGGTCGTCGAACTCCTGAGCGGAAGCGGCCTGCGCCACGCCCAGACCGCACAACATGGCGGCACAGAGAAGTTTCTTGTTCATTTGCTGCTCCTTGTAAAAATTCAGTTATAGAGAACCGAAGTACGTACGTTACTTGCGTGGTTCCAGCTTTCTTATTGTCGAGACGGCTGTATCCGACGCCATCCTGAACAGATTATGCTGCAATAAGTGAAGACTGTGTTAACGGGACCCTAACAAGTACGGAAAACGTTAAGAACCCGCCTCATTCGCCAGCTTGGTATAGAGCCATGAAATCCTGTACTGACATTGCGTCGAACCGGGCCGGATCGGCGGCTGCAGCCAGTATCTGGTCCACCTGCCCCGTCGGAAGATGCGCCCGCAGGGCGGCCTCGCATTTGGCCATTAGTACCGGAATGCCCTCCGCACGACGCTTACGATGGCCAATGGGATAGTCCACCAAAATCCTGTCGGTCGAGCTGCCGTCCTTGAAGAACACTTGCAAGGCGTTACCGATATAGCGTTTGTCGGGATCGAAATAGTCGCGGGTGAACTGCGGATTTTCCTTGACCTCCATCACGCCACGCAATGCATCGATTCGCGGATCTGCGGCCACAGTGTCGGAGTAGTCCTCCGCGGTCAAGCGTCCGAAGATCAGCGGCACCGCCACCATGTATTGAATGCAGTGGTCCCGGTCGGCGTAATTGGCCAACGGACCGGTCTTGTCGATGATGCGAACCCCGGCTTCCTGGGTTTCGATGACAATCTTCTCGATCTGGTCCAACCGGTCCCGAACCTGCGGGTGCAGCGTCATGGCGCACTCCACGGCCGTCTGGGCGTGGAACTCGGCCGGGAAGCTGATCTTGAACAGCACGTTCTCCATGACGTAGCTGCCGAACGGGCGTTCGAACTGGAACGGCTTGCCTTTGAAGGCGATATCGTAGAAGCCCCAGGTCGGTACGCTCAATGCGCTGGGATAGCCCACCTCGCCATTGACCGCATTCAAGGCATGGATGACCGCTCGTCGGCAGGCATCGCCGGCGGCCCAGCTCTTGCGCGGACCGGTATTGGGCGCATGGCGGTAGGTGCGCAGCACGCCGTTATCGATCCAGCTGTGCGAAACGGCATTGATGATCTGTTCCTTGTCGCCACCCAGCATGTGCGTGGCCACGGCGGTGGAAGCCAGACGTACCAGGATGACGTGATCCAGGCCTACCCGGTTGAACGAGTTCAAAAGCGCGTAGCCGCCTTGAATCTCGTGAGCCTTGATCGCGTAAGTGAGCACGTCGCGCACGGTTAGCGGCTGGCCGCCATCGCGCACGGCACGGCGGCTGAGGTAATCGGCGACCGAAAGAATGGTGCCCAGGTTGTCCGACGGATGGCCCCACTCGGCGGCTAGCCAAGTGTCATTGAAGTCCAGCCAGCGAATTTGTGCGCCGATGGCGAACGCACCCTGTACCGGATCCAGTTCGTGGGTCGTGCCAGGTACGCGAACGCCGCCGGGCATGGTGGCGCCCGGCACGACCGGTCCGAGGTGCTTCACGCAATCGGGGAACTTCATCGCCAGCATGGCGCAAGCCAACGAGTCCAGCAGCATGTAGCGGGCGGTGTCGTAAGCCTCCTGCGAATCGATCCGGTAGTCGGCGACGTAGTCGGCGACATCGACCATCGGCTGGTCGGGATTAGGGCGGGTGGCGGATCGGATGTCGTGGTGGCTCATTGAAAGACTCTGCAGGAAAAATCCGCGCTATTTTGCCAGACCGCCATGTTTGCCGTGAGCATCGCGGCCGGCAGACGGCCAAGCGAGCCGTTGCGGCAGTGCAACACATCGAATCGTGGGCGGCACTTGGCGCAGTCGGCATCGGCACAATGCTTTAGGCATGCCCACCATCCTTCCCGCTCTATTCGTCTCCCACGGTTCGCCGATGCTGGCCGTTGAGGATTCCGCCACAGCTCGCTTCCTGGACCAGTTGGGGACGCAGTTGCCGCTGCCCGTGGCTATCGTCATCGCCTCCGCTCACTTCACTGCGGCAACTCCCACCGTGACCTCAGCGCCAGCACCGGCAACGATTCACGACTTCGGAGGTTTTCCTGCGCCGCTGTACGACATCGAATATCGCGCTCCAGGTGCGCCTGAGCTTGCCAAGCGCATTGTGCGGATGTTGACCGCTGCCGGCTTCGACGCACGTCAGGACGATCGCATCGGTATCGACCATGGCGCCTGGGTGCCGCTTCGCCGCATGTTTCCGCACGCCGATGTTCCTGTGGTCGCCTTGTCGGTGAATCCGCAAAGCGACGCCGAATGGCATTACCGCATCGGGCGCACGCTGGCGCCGTTGCGAAAAGAAGGGGTGCTGGTGATCGGATCCGGTGGCTTCTCGCACAACTTGCGTGCGCTGGATTGGGGTCGCACGGATGCTCCGGCGTTCTCCTGGATGGCGGCGTTCACCGATGCGTTGCGCGACAGACTGATCGCTGGCGATATCGCAGGTGCGCTGAATTGGCTGGCGTTGCCCGAAGCGCTGCGCAATCATCCTACGCCGGAGCATCTTTATCCCTTGTATGTGGCCTTGGGTGCGGGTGGCGATGGCGCGCGTGGTCGACTGTTGCATCGCGATGTCGAGCTTGGTGGGTTGGCGATGGATGCTTTTGCTTTTGAGTGAGGCGGATGTTTGCTTTACGTAGAGCGGAGCTTGCTCCGCTGCTTCTTCTCTGGACCTGCTCCGCAAAAAGCAAATCCCCCTCAATCCCCCTTTAAAAAGGGGGAGGTTTCTTCTTTTATAGAGGGAAAAGGAGAGGAGATTCCTTCTCGAAGAAAGCGCTCGGCAACGCGACTGGCGCTTAGCTGTCAGAACCGCAATCCACGCTCCCAAGGCGGGTCGTCTCCAAACTCATCGGTCAGCAAATCGATAAAAGCGCGTACCCGCGGCGGCACCAGTCGCCGCTGAGGCATGACCGCGCTGATGGCGGTAGTCGCCGGCGGGTAATCCGGCAATACGATTTCCAATCGCCCCGCCCGCAGATCGTCGGCGATATGCCAGAGCGAATGGACCACGACCCCTTCACCCGCCAACGAAGCATCGCGCAACACTTCGCCGAAGTTGCTTTCGAAGCGCCCCTGCACGCGCACGGCGATCTCCTGGCCATCGGGTGCTTGCAGCCGCCAAACGTCCTGCCGGCCGTTGCTGCCGAACAACAACAAGCAATCATGTGCGGTCAAATCTTCGGGCACCCGCGGCCGGCCGCGGCGACGCAAGTAATCCGGCGATGCGCATAGCACCCGGCGATTGGATGCGATGCGGCGCGCGACCAACCCGGAATCCTCCAGCGCGCCGATACGGATCGCCAAGTCGAAGCCTTCGCTGACCAGATCCACCACGTTGTCGCTCAAATGCGCGCTCAGTCGCAGCTTGGGATGTTGCGCCAGGAAACTGGGCAGCAATGGCGAGACATATTGGCGGCCGAAGGACGCCGACATCGTCACTCGCAGAATCCCTGCCACTTCATTGCCCGCTTCCCGCAATCCGGCGCCCAGCGATTCCAGGTCCTCCACCAGCACTCTGCCCTGCTGGGCCAAAGCCGCGCCCTCTGGCGTGGGATGTAGCCGGCGGGTGGTCCGGTGCAGCAGGCGGACGCCCAATTCTTTCTCCAGCCGCTTCAAACGTTGACTGGCGACGGCGACCGACAGATCCAAGCTGCGGGCAGCGGCAGTGATCGAGCCAAGGTCGATGACACGCAGGAACAGGGTCAAGTCGCCAACACGATCCATGATTATCAATATTTTATTGAAAGTGATTAGCCATATTCGCTGTTTTTGGCAGGCAGCGAAAGTCCCAAGCTGCCCGCCTCCTCCAGTTGCCGGGACCGCTCGTGAACTCCATTCCCTCCAAGTCACGCTTGCCAATCGCGCTATACGCGCTGACCGCCGGCGCCTTCGGCATCGGCACCACCGAGTTCGTCATCATGGGCCTGTTGATGCAGGTCGCCGCCGACCTGCAGGTCACCATCGCGGCCGCCGGGCTGTTGATTTCCGGCTATGCGCTGGGCGTGTTCGTTGGTGCACCGCTGCTGACCGCAGCCACCAGCCGGATGCCGCGCAAGGCGGTGCTGGTGGCCCTGATGGTCATCTTCACGTTGGGCAACCTGGCCTGCGCTATTGCGCCGAACTACACCTCGCTGATGATCGCGCGCGTGATCACATCACTGGCGCATGGCACTTTCTTCGGCGTCGGTGCCGTGGTGGCGACCGGCCTGGTCGCCGAAGACCGCAAGGCCTCGGCGATCTCCATCATGTTTACCGGCTTGACGGTGGCGACGCTGCTGGGAGTGCCTGCTGGGGCCTGGCTGGGACTGCAGCTCGGCTGGCGCGCGACCTTCTGGGCCGTGACGGCCATCGGCGTGATCGCCACCATCGTCATCGCCTCACTGGTGCCTGCCGATCGCAGCGACGCGCCATCGATCGCTTTCCGCGAGGAACTTAAGGCCATCGCCCGCCCGCAGGTGCTGCTGGGCCTGTTGATGACGGTGCTGGGCTTCGGCGGCATGTTCACCGTGTACACCTACATCCAACCGCTGCTCACTCAGGTCACCGGATTCTCCGAAAGCGCGGTCTCACCCATCCTGCTGATGTTCGGCGTCGGCATGATCCTAGGCAATCTGTTGGGCGGCCGGTTCGCCGACAAGCGATTGGTGCCGGCGCTGCTGGGCACGTTGCTCGCGCTGGCCGCCGTAATGGGATTGATGACCTTCGTGCTGCACAGCCGCTGGGCCATGGTGCTGTTCGTTGCTTTGTTGGGTGCTGCGGCGTTCGCCACGGTGTCGCCGCTGCAGCTGTGGGTGCTGCAGAAAGCCGGTGGTGCGCAAAGCCTGGCATCCAGCCTGAATATCGGTGCATTCAACCTGGGCAATGCGCTTGGCGCTTGGCTCGGCGGTGTGGTGATCACGCACAGCGCGGGACTTACCGCGTTGACCTGGATCGCGGCGTTGGTACCTGCATCGGCGTTCCTGGTTGCTTTGTGGAGCATTGCGCTGGAACGCAAACAAGAACGCACCGCGTTGATCGAACAGGCCGAATGCGCCTGATCAAAACCACCTTTCTTTTTCTTCAGGAATACGCCATGGAATTCCGCTTTCTCGGCAACTCAGGATTCAAGGTTTCCGCGCTCGGCTTCGGCGCCGGCACCTTCGGCGGCAAAGGGCCACTATTCAGCGCATGGGGCAATACTGAAGCGGCGGAAGCGCGCCGCATGATCGACCTCAGCCTGGATGCCGGGCTCAACTTCTTCGATACCGCCGATGTCTATTCCGACGGTGCGTCGGAATCGATCTTGGGTACCGCCATCCAGGGTAAACGCGACCAAGTCATTCTTTCCAGCAAGACTGGGTTGCGCTTGGGCGATGGTCCGAATGACGCCGGCACCTCTCGCTTTCGTTTGCTGAAAGCGGTGGATGCGTCGCTGAAACGACTGGGAACCGATTACTTGGATCTATTGCAGTTGCACGCTTTCGATGCGCTGACGCCGATCGAGGAAACCCTGTCGACGCTTGAGGATCTGGTGCGCGCGGGAAAGGTGCGCTATCTGGGCGTATCTAACTTTTCCGGATGGCAGTTGATGAAGTCGCTGGGGATCGCCGGTCAGCGCGGCTACACGCGCTATGTGGCCAACCAGACCTACTATTCGTTGATTGGTCGCGACTACGAATGGGAGCTGATGCCGCTGGGCATCGATCAGGGTGTCGGTGCGGTGGTGTGGAGCCCGCTGGGATGGGGGCGATTGACCGGGAAAATACGCCGCGGCCAGCCGCTGCCGGCTACCAGCCGCCTTCATGACACCGCTGATATCGGACCGCCTGTGGATGACGAACGCCTTTTCCGCATCATCGAAGCCATGGATGTCATCGCCGAAGAGACTGGCAAAACTATTCCGCAGATCGCCATCAACTGGTTGCTTCAGCGCCCGACGGTGTCGACCGTGCTGATCGGGGTGCGCAACGAAGAACAGCTCAAGCAAAACCTCGGTGCCGTCGGCTGGAATCTCAACGCCGACCAGATGCAACGATTGGATGCCGCCAGCCGTGTCGAGGCGCCCTACCCTTACTATCCTTACTGGCGCGGGCAGTTCTCCGAACGCAGTCCGCTACCTGTTTGATTCTTTTGTTCCCGGAGTTGCCATGAAAGCCGTCGGACTTACCCGTTATCTCCCCATTGACGATCCGCAATCGCTGATCGATCTCGAGCTTCCCAAGCCCACAGCAAGCGGATACGACCTGCTGGTGCGTGTCGAAGCCGTGTCGGTCAATCCGGTGGATACCAAGATTCGCTCGCCCAAGCCGCAGGAGGAATCGCAGCCCAAGGTGCTGGGCTACGACGCCGCCGGCGTGGTGGAGGCTGTCGGCGAGCAGGTAACGCTGTTCCAGCCGGGCGACGAGGTGTACTACGCGGGCGACATCACCCGCAGCGGCACCAACGCGCAGTTCCATCTGGTGGACGAACGCATTGTCGGCCGCAAGCCGATCACATTGGATTTCGCCCAGGCCGCGGCGCTGCCGCTAACCACGATCACGGCCTGGGAGCTGTTGTTCCATCGCATGCCGTATTCGATCGACGCGGAGCACAACGACCGCAGTTTGCTGATCATTGCGGGTGCGGGCGGCGTGGGTTCGATCGCGATCCAGTTGGCGCGCCGGGCTGGCTTCACCGTCATCGCCACCGCTTCGCGGCCGGAAACGGTCGATTGGTGCAAGGCGATGGGCGCTCAACACGTGATCGATCACGGACAGCCGTTGTCGCCGCAGTTGGCAGCATTGGGCTATTTGCAGGTGGACGCCGTGCTTAATCTGGCCAGCACCGATCGTTACTGGGATGCCATCGGCGAAATCATCGCGCCGCTGGGCCATGTGGGACTAATCGTGGAGCCCGCCGTCGCATTGAAAATAGGCGATCCATACAAAGCCAAGAGCGTCGGTCTGCATTGGGAAATGATGTTCGCCCGCCCCCGCTTCAAGACCCCGGACATGATCGAACAGCATCGCCTGCTCAACCGCACCGCCAGCTTGATCGATGCTGGCGAACTACGCACCACGCATACTGAAACTGTAGGGCCGATCAGCGCCGCCAACCTGCGGGAAGTACATCGCCGCCTGGAATCAGGAACGACTATCGGCAAGCTGGTGTTGGCTGGCTGGTAGTTGCCCGCAGCAATAGCAACGAGAAAATCACGATGAGCTTTTCCGCTTGGTCGCTGTTCTGCACGTTATCGCTGGTGACTGCCTTCAGTCCGGGCCCGGCGGTGCTGCTGGCGGTGTCGAATGCCGCAACGCTGGGCATGCGCCGAGCACTGACCAGTTCCGCTGGCAATGCGGTCGGCGTGTTTTTAGTTTCGGCGACGGCGATGCTCGGCCTGGGCGCATTGTTGAAGGCCTCAGCGCTGTGGTTCGGCGCCTTGAAACTCGCTGGCGGCATATCTGATTTATTTGGGTATCCGCCAATGGCGAAGTCGCGTTGTGCTATTCGAACACATGGAGAATGCCGCGCTGGCACCGGCGCAATCTTCGGGCCGCCTCTTCCTGCAAGGCCTGTTGGTGGCCACGACCAATCCAAAGAGCATCCTGTTCTTCACGGCGTTGCTGCCTCAGTTCATGCGGCAGGACGCCCCGATGAAGCGTCAATTCCTGCTACTGACGCTGACATTTGCCGCTTGCACGGTGTTATCGCACCTTTGTTATGTCGCCGTGGCGCGCGGTTTGGGCCGGTGGTTCACCGGAAATCGCGGGCGGTGGTTCAACCGCCTCTCCGGCGCGATGTTCGTGACCCTGGGCCTGGGACTGCTGCGCCTGCGCCGACAAGCTGTCTAACGCGGAGCAGCCGGCTGGCGGAGATTGCTGTAGCGTGCGCTTGTCAGCCGCGACGATTCCGGGCATCGTGCGCTCTCCATACGCAAGCGTATCCAATCCCGCATGACCGTGATCGCGCCCGCCGCTGGCCAGCCCTCCTTGTCGTCCGACATTCCGTCTTCGCACTATCCCCATCTTTTCGCCCCGCTCGATTTGGGTTTCACCCGCATCCGCAATCGCGTGCTGATGGGTTCGATGCATACAGGCCTGGAGGACCGCGCCCGCGACTTCCCTAGGTTGGCCGCCTATTTCGCCGAGCGCGCGGCCGGCGGTGTCGGATTGATCGTGACCGGCGGTTTCTCGCCCAACTTGGTCGGTTGGCTCAAACCCTTTGGCGGCAAGCTGTCATGGCCGTGGGAAGCACGTCCGCACAAATTCGTCACCGGTGCCGTGCACAAGCATGGTGCCAAGATCTGCGCACAACTGCTGCATGCCGGCCGCTACGGCTATCACCCGTTCACCGTCGCGCCTTCCAAGGTGAAAGCGCCGATCAACCCGTTCACGCCACGCGCGCTGTCGGCACGCGGTATCGAGCGGCAGATTTCCGCCTACGCCTATGCAGCGCGACTGGCGCGCGACGCCGGCTACGACGGCGTGGAGATCATGGGTTCGGAAGGCTACTTCATCAACGAGTTCACTGCGCCGCGCACCAATAAGCGCAATGACGCCTGGGGCGGCACTCCGGAAAAGCGCATGCGCTTCGCAGTGGAAATCGTACGCCGTGTACGCGAGGCCTGCGGACCGGATTTCATCATCATCTATCGGTTATCGCTGTTGGACCTGGTGGAAGATGGCAACCAGTGGAACGAGATCGTCGCCCAGGCCAAGGCCGTCGAAGCGGCCGGCGCGACGATCATCAATTCAGGCATCGGTTGGCACGAAGCGCGGGTGCCTACCATCGTCACCTCGGTGCCGCGGGCCGCTTTCGTCGACGTTACCGCCAAGCTAAAGCCGCACACCGCATTGCCGGTCATCGCGACCAACCGCATCAACATGCCGGAGGTGGCGGAAAGCATTCTTGCTGACGGCAAGGCCGACATGGTGTCGCTGGCACGCCCATTGCTGGCTGATCCGGATTGGGCCAACAAAGCACGTGCCGGCAAAAGCCACGCCATCAACACCTGCATCGCCTGCAATCAGGCGTGCCTGGATCATGTCTTCGAAAATAAAAACGCCAGTTGCCTGGTGAATCCGCGCGCCTGCGCCGAAACCGAATTGATCTACGCCAAGACCCACTCGGCCAAACGCATTGCGGTGGTCGGCGCCGGGCCTGCTGGCTTGGCCTGTGCGACCGTCGCGGCGGAACGCGGGCACCGGGTCACGCTGTTCGACGCGGCGAACGAAATCGGCGGGCAGTTCAATTATGCGAAACGGATTCCGGGCAAGGAGGAATTCCACGAAACCCTGCGCTACTTCCGCCACAAGCTGGAGGAAACCGGCGTCGAAGTGAAGCTGGCGACCCACGTGACGGCGGAAGCACTCGGCGGTTTCGATGAAGTCGTGCTGGCTACGGGCATCGTGCCGCGCAAGGTCGATTTCCCGGGTGTCGACCACGCCAAAGTTGTCAGTTACGTGGACGTGCTAAGCGGCAAGGTCCGGATCGGCGCCCGAGCCGCGCTGATCGGCGCGGGCGGCATCGGCTTCGACGTGGCGGAGTATCTGGTGCATGCCGGTGCGGACTCGCACGACGCGCCGCATCCTCAAGAAAAGTCCCGCTGGATGGCCGAATGGGGTGTGGATCCCACCTTCGAGACCCGCGGCAGCCTGGCCCCGCCCCAGCCAGAACCGCCCGCCCGCGAGGTCTGGCTGCTGCAGCGCTCCCCTGGCAAACCCGGTGCCCGCCTGGGCAAGACCACAGGCTGGGTGCACCGGGCCACTTTGAAGGCCAAGCAGGTGAAGATGCTGGGCGGGGTGGAATACCTGGGTGTGGGCGACGCCGGTTTGCGGATCCGAATGGATGGGACCGAGCAGGTGTTGCCAGTGGACCAGGTGGTGATCTGTGCCGGACAGGAGCCGCGTCGCGATCTGCACGCTGCGCTGTTGGCTGCGGGAAAACCCGCCCACCTGATCGGCGGCGCCGATGTGGCTGCCGAGCTGGACGCGAAGAGAGCCATTGCGCAGGGCAGTCGGCTAGCGGCAGTGCTGTAACGCGAGAGCGCTACAGCGCGCGCATCGTCACATTCCTGTAGGAGCGGCGTCTCGCCGCGAGCTCTTCGCCTCTATCGCGAGTTGATGGAAAGAGCTCGCGGCGGGACGCCGCTCCTACACCGTGTCAATCGCAATCTCATTCCCGATCAAGCACTTAGTCGAACTGTCAACCCCGCGTATTCAGGTCGCGTTCCGGCTTTCGCCCTTACCTTGCGCGCACTCTTCGGCCCGCCACCCAGTTCAGGCAGGCCACACCGGCGCCTTTCTATTAAGCCGGACCCCGGGCAGCCCGTGTGATGGCTGCCTCCCCATGACGCCCTGCCGTGTCCAGTTAATGTCCTTTTCCACGTGTGGAGAAGTACAGGGACCCGGGAAAGACGGAGCAAGGAGTTCCTATGAAACTGGCCTGGATTTTATGGCTGTCGCAAATGCTTCCGCAGCCGGCCGCCGATTCGCTGTGCCTAAGTACCACCGTATACCTGGAAGCCCGCGACCAGACCTTGCGGGGCCAGGAAGCCGTCGCCGAAGTTGCCTTACGTCGCCGCGATAGCGGCCTCTGGGGTGACTCCATGTGCGAAGTCGTCACCGCTCGCAAGCAGTTTGCCCCGACCATCGTCGCACCCGGCACCCGCCTGCAGAACGCCGACGCCTGGGCTAAGTCAGTCACCGTGGCTCTGAACGCAGAGCGTAATTGGGCCTTGCCGCCCAATGAACGCAAGGAAATCGTGCCCGGTGCCAGCCACTTCGCCGCACTGTCGATTTCCAATCCGAGCTGGCGCAACGCATATCACGTCGCGACCATCGGCAGCCACACGTTCCTCCGTGTGCAGAAGCTGAAGCCGCGCGGGTCTTAACGCGGGCTACTGCGACACATCGGGTAGCAGGTCGATCACGCGCCTGAAACGAAAAGCCATCTGACATGCTTCTCGCCACCCGACGAGTGGCCAGTAGCACCACGTCGCTGACTTGACCCGCTGCCTTAGCGGCCTGATCGGGAATCTTCTTTGAACGTACTCACTGAAGCTCTCCCATCCATTCTGGAATATCGCGCTGTGCGTGCAGCACGCGCCAGACGTCCACCTGCGTTTCCCGTTCGACATAGAAGATCAAGTACGGGAATTTCGGGACCGGCCAGAACCGCAGGCCGCCCAAGTTCAGTGCGACGGCGTAGCGCGATGCGCCTGTGCGCGGATGGGCGGCGACATGACGAAACGCCGCCGACACTGCCTCCACCCATTTCGTCGCCAACGCCTCACCACTCTGTTCGCGATACCACGCCGTGGCTTGCCGCAGGTCGTTTTCCGCTTGTGGCAGGACATGGACGGGTTTGCCGGTCATGCACCGCCCTGGTTCTTGGCAATGGCGCGAAGGTCAGCAAAAAAAGCGTCATCCACCAAACGGCCTGGCCCGGAATCAGCGCCTTCCAGCAACATCCCACGCAGCCGTTCCACGTCACGCTGCTTACGGATCAACTCGCGCAGATATTCGCTGCTGGAGCCGTAGCCGTGTTCGGCGACCTGTGCATCGATGAACTGTTTGAGCTCGTCGGGCAGGGAGATGTTCATCGTGGCCATGCAGCCTCCTTTGGCAAAGATTGCCAAGAAAGTGTGTGCTTGGGCCTTCTGGGATGCAAGCGGCCGCCCGGATCAGGCAGCCAGGCTATGGATGCCACCCCGTCGGTATGCCAATGTCGCGCATGCGAGAAAGCCCCGCGACGCCTGAGTGCGCGGTCGCGGGGCTAATCGATAATAGTTTGTGCGCTTTTTAGCCAGCGCGTTGCGAATGCGTGATCTTTCGCGCGGGAAAGTGCATTCGCCATTTCGGGTAGCAGCTCCTGCAGCGCGTCCAGATCCGTGCAGCGCTCGACTTTCAGCTGCATGAAATAGCCCTTCAAACCCAAATGGGCGCGGATGCTCTCGGTCATCAGTGCATACAGCAGCAGGTACTTTTCCCCGGCTGCTTGTGGAGACGGTAACGTCCCAGCATCCGCATCAGGACGCTTGCGAGATGCTTCCGCTGCTAGTTCGTCCGGCCGTACGGCGGCGATCAGGCCAAGGCCGAGCAACTGTTGCAAGGTATCGGGCGGCGCGTGCAGGGCCGCGATCAACTCGGTCAACTCCGTCTCGTTGCGTTGTCCGTCGGTCATCAACAAGATCGAACGCGCCCCCGACGTCAGCTTGCGGCTGCGCTCGAGAATCTCCTGCTTACCGGCGTCGGTCTTGAAAAAAACCGTAGCGTGCATCATCCCCTCCCCATTTTGATCCCGGCCCCAGGCCCCCGCCCGGTTAAGAGGTGCACGACAAGTGCAGCTAGATGTGAACCTATCGGCATGAAAAGGTCCGTGACGATGCTCACGGTACGATCATAGCAGCACACCGCATGCACGCATCCAGCCGGTCAGGGGGCTGAATGCAACGCCCGACAAGGCCCCGCTCCGGCAATCGCCGTGGCGGGGCTCCGAACGGCCTAACGGTCGCCGATCGGCACGAACGGCAGGTCTTCCGGCCCAGTGTAGTTGGCGCTTGGGCGGATGATCTTGCCGTCGATGCGCTGCTCGATCACGTGCGCGCTCCAACCGCTGGTGCGGGCAATTACAAACAGCGGCGTGAACATCGCCGTCGGCACGCCCATCATGTGGTAGCTGACCGCACTGAACCAATCCAGGTTGGGGAACATCTTCTTGATGTCCCACATCACTGCTTCCAAACGTTCGGCGATGGCGTACATCTTGGTGCTCTGCTGCTCTTCGGACAGCTCCTTCGACACCTGCTTGATCACCTGGTTGCGCGGGTCGCCAACGGTATAGACCGGATGACCGAAGCCGATGATCACTTCCTTTCGCTCGACCCGTGCCTTGATGTCTACCTCCGCCTCATCCGGCGTCTCGTAGCGCTTCTGCACTTCGAACGCCACTTCGTTCGCGCCGCCATGCTTGGGCCCGCGCAGCGCGCCGATGGCGCCGGCAATGCAGGAATGCATATCGCTGCCGGTGCCGGCGATGACGCGTGCAGCAAAGGTGGACGCATTGAACTCATGCTCGGCGTACAGGATCAGCGAGGTATGCATCGCACGCACCCACGAATCGCGCGGCTTCTCGCCATGCAGCAAGTGCAGGAAATGACCGCCGATGGAATCGTCATCGGTTTCCACATCTATCCGCTTGCCGTTGTGGCTGAAGTGATACCAATACAACAGCATCGATCCCATCGAAGCCATCAGCTTGTCGGCGATGTCGCGCGCACCCGGATGATTGTGATCTTCCTTTTCCGGCGAGACACAGCCCAGCACCGATACACCCGTCCGCATCACATCCATCGGGTGCGCCGAAGGCGGCAATTGCTCCAGCGCGGCTTTTACCGCTGCGGGAACGCCACGCAGCGATTTCAGCTTGATCTTGTAGCCCTTCAGTTCAGCGAGATTCGGCAGCTTGCCGTGGACCAACAAGTAGGCGATTTCCTCAAACTCGCTGGTGGTCGCCAGGTCCAGGATGTCGTAACCGCGGTAATGCAGATCGTTGCCAGTACGGCCGACCGTGCACAACGCGGTGTTGCCGGCGGCGGTGCCACTCAGGGCAACGGATTTCTTGGGCTTGAAGCCGGGACTAGCAGCGTCGGTCATTGTGCATCTCCAAAAACAAAGGAAAACCTAGTGGTTCTGCTTCCCTTCTCCTAATAGGAAAAGGCGAAGCATCATTTCTTCGCCGCGAACAACGCGTCCAGTTTCTGTTCGTACTCGTGATAGCCGATGCGTTCGTACAACTCCTCGCGCGTCTGCATCAGGTCGACCACGTTCTTCTGGTGGCCGTCGCGACGGATGGCGGTGTATACGGCTTCGGCCGCCTTGTTCATTGCTCGGAACGCCGACAGCGGATACAGCACAATGCCGACGCCGGCGCTTTTCAGTTCTTCGACCGTGAACAGCGGCGTCTTTCCGAACTCGGTGATGTTGGCCAGCACCGGCACTTTCACCGCGTCGACAAAACGCTGATAAGTGGGCAGGTCGTAGGCAGCTTCCGCAAAAATGCCGTCGGCGCCGGCTTCAACACAGGCGATGGCGCGTTCGATAGCCGCATCCACGCCATCGACCTGGATGGCATCGGTGCGGGCGATCAGGAAGAAATCCGCATCGGTCTTGGCATCCGCCGCGGCTTTCACCCGGTCGGCCATTTCGCTGGCAGTGACAATCTCCTTACCCGGGCGATGACCGCAACGCTTGGCGCCTACCTGGTCCTCGATATGGCACGCGGCTGCGCCGGCCTTGATCAATGACTTCACGGTGCGTCCGATATTGAAGGCGCTCGGGCCAAAGCCCGTGTCGATATCGACCATCAGCGGCAAATCGCACACATCGGTGATGCGGCGCACGTCGACCAGCACATCGTCGAGCGTATTGATGCCCAAATCCGGCAAGCCCAGTGAACCCGCCGCTACGCCGCCGCCGGACAGATAAATGGCGCGATAGCCGGCGCGTTTGGCCAGCAGCGCATGATTGGCATTGATGGCGCCGATCACCTGCAGCGGCGATTCCTCGGCGAGCGCCGCACGAAACTTGGCGCCAGCGGACAACGTGTTTGCCATGAGACTCTCCCTTCCGCTGCGCTCATGCGCAGCAGGTCATTTTAGCTGACTAGCGCCCGCACCAAGCGCTTCCGGACTTTCACAAGCCAATCTCTCCCGAAACTCGCTTTTGCTTTGCAGCAAAAAAATGGGCGGCCAATCGGCCGCCCATCGCTACAACGTCACGGGACCGTATCAGCCCAGCAGATGCGCCACACCGGCGCGCTCTTCTTCCAGTTCCGCCAAGGTCTTGTCCATGGCGGTGCGGCTGAATGCGTCCACTTCCAGGCCTTCCACGCGCGTGTATTCGCCGTTCTCGGTGATCACCGGCACGCCGTAGATGATGCCTTCGGGAATGCCGTAGCTGCCATCGGATGGCACGCCCATGGTCACCCACTTGCCATTGCTGCCCAGCACCCAGTCGCGGATGTGATCGATGGCGGCGTTCGCCGCGGAGGCAGCGGAAGACAGACCGCGCGCCTCGATAATCGCAGCGCCGCGCTTGCCCACCTGCGGAATGAAAGTGTTGGCATTCCAATCGGCGTCGTTGATCTTGTCTTTCAGCGACGCGCCCTTGGCGGTGGCGAAGCGATAGTCGGGATACATGGTGGGGCTGTGGTTGCCCCAGACAATCAGATTTTCGATATCGCCCACGGCCACGCTGGCCTTGTTGGCCAACTGGCTCAGCGCGCGGTTGTGGTCCAGGCGCAGCATCGCAGTGAAGTTCTTCGCCGGCAGGTCCGGCGCGGACTTCATGGCGATGTAAGCGTTGGTGTTGGCGGGATTACCGACCACCAGCACTTTGACGTTGCGGCTGGCAACCTTGTTCAGCGCGGCGCCCTGAGCGGTGAATATCTTGGCGTTTTCCAGCAGCAGGTCCTTGCGTTCCATGCCCGGACCACGCGGACGCGCGCCAACCAGCAGCGCCACATCAACGTCCTTGAAAGCCACTTCCGGATCGTCGGTGCCGACCATGCCGGACAGCAGCGGGAATGCGCAGTCTTCCAGTTCCATCATCACGCCCTTGAGCGCGGCCTGGGCTTTGTCGATCGGCAGTTCGAGCAACTGCAGGATGACCGGCTGATCCTTGCCGAGCATTTCGCCGGAAGCGATGCGGAACAACAAGGCGTAGCCGATCTGGCCGGCAGCGCCGGTGACCGCAACACGAACGGGAGTCTTCATGGAATGTCCTCTACAGTGGATCGTGGGGTGGTATTAGGGCCTGTTAACACTTATGGAGCATGCCGCGCCGCGCAGCTTGACCCCTGCCTTCGCAGGGGCAGGCTCTGGCAAGACAGCGAGGCGCAGCGCTGCGCAACACCACCTGGCGGCCATTGGGAAACAACGCGGCATACTCCATAAGTGTTAACAGGCCCTAGTAGACGTCGTAACCGAGCGGCGTCAGGTTTTCTTGCAGGGCCGCGGTGTCGTAGCCTTGAATCACGCGCTGCCCCACCACGGTCACAGGCACGCCTCGGGTGCCCAGTGCGGTGGCGGCGCGGCGGCCTTCTTCGGTATCGACATCAAGTACGCGATAACGCACTTCGGCAAGTTCGAAGTCTTTTTGCTGCTTGCGGCAGTAACCGCACCACTCCGCTGCCAGCATGACCACGCCGCGATCGCCGGTTCGCATCCGCGGATCATCCGGATGGAGTTTGTCCTCGCTCGCATTGTGCCAAGCGTAGATACCACCCGCCGAAGCGACCAACAGCAATAGCCAGATGATGGGACGCATGAGTCGGTTGTATTCCTGTCAGGCCAGCTCGGCGAAGAATTCTTGAAAGCGTTGCAGTCCTGGCGCCAATTGCGTTGTCGGACAGGTGTAGCTGATGCGCAGCGCGCGTGGTTCGCCAAAAGCCGAACCGGGTACGCAGGCCACGCCTTTGGCTTCCAGCAAGGCCGCGCAGAAATCAACGTCATTATTGATCGCGGTGCCGTTGTCCGACTTGCCGAAAGCGCAGCTGATATCCGGAAATACGTAGAAAGCACCTTGCGGCCGCGGGCAGACCACACCCGGAATTTCCGCTAGGGCCGCCAATACCTGGTCGCGCTTTTCCTGGAACTCGGCGTTCTTCGCAATCGGCACATCCTGCGGACCCGCGAGCGCTGCGATGGCCGCCGCGGTGGTCACTTCCGGGATGTTGGTGATGTGGTTGGAATTGAGCGTGGTCACCGCCTGCGCGATGGCCTCGGGTCCGGCCATGAAACCGACGCGCCAACCCGGCATGCCGTAGGTCTTGGACAGCGAGTCAACGAAAATGGTGCGGCTACGTAGCTCCGGGCGGGCCTGCACGAAATTGGAATACCGCAGGTCGTCGAACAGCATGCGGTTGTAGATGTCGTCGGTGATGATCCACATCTGGGGATATTTCACCAACACATCGGCCAGCGCGGCGACCTCATTTTCCGTGTAGACCATGCCAGTCGGGTTGGACGGATTGTTGAACAGGAACACCTTGGGCTTGTGCGCAGCCAGTGCTGCATCCAGCTGCGCCGCCGTGAGCTTGTAATCCTGAGTGGCCGGGCAAGGCAGTTGGAGCGCCCTGGCACCGACGATGTCGGCGATGTCGGCGTAGGTGGTCCAATACGGCGTCGGAAAGGCGATGGTGTCGCCTTCGTCCAGCAACGTCTCGGCCAGGTTGTACAGAATATGTTTGGCACCGATGCCCGTGGACAGGTTGGCGCGGGTATAGCCGCTCAGTCCCAGCGTCTCCATGTGCGCCAGGAAGGCATCCAGCAGCGCTTCGGCGCCGCGGTTGCTGCCGTACTGCCCGGAATCCTTGGTCAGCGCGTCGCGCGCCGCCTGATACACATGCTCGCCCGGCAGGAAATTGGGCACGCCGATGGAAAAGCTGATGATGTCCCGGCCTTCGGCCTTGAGCTTCTTCGCCTTCTCGGCGACCGCCATGATCGCACTGGGCTTGGCGCGACCGATGCGCCGGGCAAGCGTGGGCATTACAGAACCTCGTGATGAGGAAGACGAGCGGTGGCTTCGGCGGTGTTGCTTTTCGGCGCGAATTTTAGCACGGGCCTTTCAGCCGCCCGGGTACGCCAATGGTCCAATCGCTCCCTCCCGGCATCGCCGGGAAGGAGCGAGACGGATCAGGCGCTCAGGTACCGGTTCCACTCCGCCACGCGATCGGCCTTGGCGGCCAGCACGGCGTCGGTGTCGCCTTCCAGGGTGATGGACTTGATCTCGTCATCCTGTTTCACGCTGTCCACCACGTCCAAGCCTTCAATGACCTTGCCGAAGACGGTGTGCTTGCCGTCCAGCCACGGGGTCGCCACATGGGTGATGAAAAACTGGCTGCCATTGGTGTTGGGACCGGCGTTGGCCATCGACAGCACGCCGCGCTCATGGGACAAGCCGTTCTTGGTTTCGTCCTCGAAACGGTAACCGGGACCGCCGCGGCCGGAGCCTTCCGGGCAGCCGCCCTGGATCATGAAATCGGGGATGACCCGGTGGAACTTCAAGCCGTCGTAGAAACCGCGCTTAACGAGGTTGACGAAGTTGGCGACCGTCAGCGGTGCCTTGTCGGGGTAGAGCTCGATTTTGATCGGGCCGCGCGAGGTATCGAAGGTAGCAATCAGGGACATGAGGGCTCTGAGGTGGTAGGGAATTGGAATGGAAATGGCGCGAATAAGCGGTATTTCAAGTCGATTCCGTTCGTTTTTATGCTTAATCCGGGTTGATCGCCCGACGGGCGAGTCATATGGCTGTTGTGTAACACGCTATAATACGCCTCATTCCTCCCTAAGCCTTGCGCGCAGTTCGGTGCGCCTTTCCGCATGTCCATCCAGAATCTCCGCAATATCGCTATCGTCGCCCACGTCGACCACGGCAAGACCACCCTAGTCGACTGTCTGCTGAAGCAGTCCGGCACGCTATCCGAGCGCACCGTGCTTGCCGAGCGCGTGATGGACAGCAACGACCAGGAAAAGGAACGTGGCATCACGATCCTGGCCAAGAACACCGCCATTACCTGGCAGGGCAACCGCATCAATATCGTCGACACCCCAGGCCACGCCGACTTCGGCGGTGAGGTCGAGCGCGTGCTGTCGATGGTCGACTCGGTGCTGATCCTGGTCGATGCGATGGACGGCCCGATGCCGCAGACCCGCTTCGTCACCCAGAAGGCCTTCGCGATGGGCTTCAAGCCAATCGTCGTGGTCAACAAGATCGACCGCCCGGGCGCACGCCCGGATTGGGTGATCGACCAGGTGTTCGACCTGTTCGACAAGCTGGGCGCCACCAACGAACAGCTCGATTTCCCGATCGTCTACGCCTCGGCGCTGCACGGCTATGCCAGCCTGGACGACGCCGCGCGCGAAGGCGACATGACCCCGCTGTACGAAGCGATCATGAAGCACGTCCCCGCGCCCGCCGTGGATCCGGATGGCCCGTTCCAGATGCGCATCAGCCAGCTGGACTACAACAGCTTCGTCGGCCTGATCGGCATCGGCCGCATCCAGCGCGGCAAGGTCAAGAAAAACCAGCCGGTCAGCATCGTCAGCCGCGAAGGCAAGAAGCGCCAGGGCAAGGTGCTGCAGGTGCTCGGCTTCATGGGCCTGGAGCGCATCGAAGTCGAGGAAGCCGAAGCCGGCGATATCGTCGCCATTTCCGGCGTGGCGGATCTGAGCATCTCCGATACCGTGTGCGCACTGGATACGCCGGAGGCGCTGCCGGCGCTGACCGTCGATGAGCCCACCATCAGCATGACTTTCCAGGTCAACAACTCGCCGTTTGCGGGCAACAAGGACCTGTCCGGCGGCAAGTTCCTGACCAGCCGCCAGATCCGCGAGCGCCTGGAACGCGAAACCCTGCACAACGTCGCGCTGAAGGTCGAGGAAGGCTCGGATCCGGACAAGTTCCTGGTGTCCGGCCGCGGCGAGCTGCACCTGTCGGTGCTGATCGAAACCATGCGCCGCGAAGGCTTCGAGCTGGCCGTCTCGCGCCCGGAAGTCATCATCAAGGAAATCGACGGCAAGCTGATGGAGCCGGTCGAGCAGCTGGTGGTCGACGTGGAAGAACAACACCAGGGCGGCGTCATGGAGAAGCTGGGCGTCCGCAAGGGCCAGCTGAAGAACATGGAATCCGACGGCAAAGGGCGCGTGCGCCTGGACTACATGATCCCGGCCCGCGGCCTGATCGGTTTCCAGAACGAATTCCGTACGCTGACCCAGGGTTCGGGCCTGCTGTTCCACGTGTTCGACCACTACGGTCCGAAGGAACAGGGCGCCATCGCCAAGCGCCAGAACGGCGTGATGATCGCCAATGCCGCCGGCACTACCCCCGCCTACTCGCTGGGACCGTTGGAAGAGCGCGGCAAGCTGTTCGCGGCCGAAGGCGACAATGTGTACGAAGGCCAGCTGATCGGCATCCATTCGAAGGACAACGACCTCACCGTCAACGCCATCAAGCCCAAGCCGCTGACCAACATGCGCGCTTCGGGCAAGGATGACGCCATCAAGCTGACACCGGCCATCAAGTACACGCTGGAACAGGCGCTGGATTTCATCGAAGACGATGAACTGGTTGAAGTGACGCCGAAGGAAATCCGCCTGCGCAAGAAGCACCTGAACGAAAGCGACCGCAAGCGCGCCTCCCGCGCGGCTTGAGGTAGGCCAGGAGTTTCATGCAAACAGGCGACGCCGCCTGCGACCCGAGTCCCAACCAGCATCTGGGACTGCACCTGATTGCAGTCTTCGAAGGCTTGAAGGGACTTCTGGCGCTGGCGGCGGCCGTCAGCTTGGCACTGCTTGGGCCGCAGCCGCTGCGGCATGCAGTGTCGGATCTGATTTCCAGGTTCCGCCTCAATCCCGACCACGGCGTGCTGCCGGGGCTGCTGAGTGCCATCAACCCCGGGGCGGTGCACCTGGCGGTGGTCGTGCTGCTGATCTACGCGCTGATGCGCTTGCTGGAAGCGTGGGGCCTTTGGCGCACCCGCGCCTGGGCCTCCTGGCTGGGCTGTTTGGGCTCCGCGGCTTATTTGCCGCTGGACCTGTATGCGCTGTACCACCACCACGGCTGGCACACCTGGGCGGTGCTGATCGCCAACCTGGTCATTGTCGCAGTGCTCGGGCGCGACATCCTTAAACGACGCGCCGTCAAGCGGCTTAGGATTTGACGCGCGCCCATCAGACTGCGTAGCCTGCGATGCACTTCCTGGGGATTTGGAATGCGTCGACTCGCGCTGCTGATCGTCATCCCGCTGGCACTAGCCGCTTGCCAAAAACAAGCCTCTTCGTCCACGGATGAAATGGTCGAATCGCCTGTCGATTTCACCTTCGCCGAGATGGACATCGACAGCCTGCAGGAACGCATGCGCAGTGGTGAATTGGACAGCCGCACGCTGACACAGGCGTACCTGGATCGCATCGCCGCCATCGACAAGGCTGGCCCTCGCCTCAATGCCGTCATCGAGGTCAATCCGGACGCTATGAAAGAGGCCGCCCTGCGCGATGTCGAACGCAAGCAGGACGCCATGCGTGGTCCGCTGCATGGCATTCCGATCCTGCTGAAAGACAATATCGACGCCACGCCCATGGTCACCTCGGCTGGCTCGCTGGCGTTGAAGGATTTCCGCCCTTCACAGGACGCCTTCCTGGTACGGCGACTGCGGGAGGCCGGCGCGGTAATCCTGGGCAAGACCAATCTCAGCGAGTGGGCCAACTTCCGTTCGATGCACTCCACCTCCGGTTGGAGCGCGCGCGGTGGCCAAACCCGCAATCCCTATGCCCTGGATCGCAATCCTTGCGGCTCCAGCTCGGGCAGCGCGGTCGCTGTGGCGGCTAATCTGGCGGCCGCCGCCATCGGTACCGAAACCGATGGCAGCATTCTTTGCCCAGCCGCCGTGAACGGAGTGGTAGGCCTGAAGCCCACCGTGGGACTGGTCAGCCGCAATGGCATCATCCCGATTTCCTACAGCCAGGACACGCCTGGTCCCATGACCCGCAACGTTGCCGACGCCGCATTGTTGCTGACCGCACTGGCTGGCCGCGACACCGCCGACCCGGCCACCGATAACGCCGCCTGGAACGTCACTCTGGACTACCCTGCCCGCCTCAAGCTGGATGGTTTGAAGGGTGCCCGAATCGGCGTGCTGCGCAGCAAGTTCGACATCCATCCCGATGCCGCTGCCGCCATGGAAGCAGCCATCAAGGTAATGCGCGATGCCGGCGCCACAGTCGTCGATGCCGAAGTCCTCACCGATGGGCAGTGGGAGGACGACGAGCTGGAACTGATGCTCTATGAGTTCAAGTTCGGGGTGGAGCGTTATCTGACCGAACGCAATGCACCGCTGAAGTCCCTGACGCAACTGATCGGTTACAACCGGCAGCACCGCGCATCCGAAATGCCTTACTTCGGACAGGACCTACTCGAAGCAGCCGAAACCAAGGGCGGTTTGGGTGAGGCGGCCTACATCACCGCGCGTAGCCGCGCACGGCGCGTCGCAGGCCTGGAAGGCATCGATGTCGCATTGAAAGCTCAGCAACTCGATGCGTTGATCGCACCGACCACCGGTCCCGCTTGGCTGACCGATTACAACGCCGGCGACAATTTCCCCGGTGCCGGATACCGGGCCGCGGCGGTCGCCGGATACCCCAGCCTGACCGTGCCGATGGGGCATAGCGACGGTCTGCCGCTGGGCATCGTGTTCATGGGCACCGCCTGGAGCGAGCCGCGCCTGATCGAGCTGGGCTATGCCTACGAACAGCTGACACGGGCGCGCAAACCACCGGAGTACTGGCCAACCTTGCCTGCCTCCGAGGCCAACGGTCGCTGATCTTCTGGGCAATTGTGGGCTTTTGTCTGATGTCGCCACGCCGCAAGCCAAGTGATCCGCGTCGGCGTAGGATGGGTTCGGCGTCGCGACGATGAACGTTCGTCTTGGGGGAAACAGGGCCTGTCAACGCTATTGGGATAGGCCGCCCGGCAAGCCAGTGCGTGCTGGGCGAGGAAGAACGAGGAAATGTATGTCGATACATGCCCGAGTGATGACACTGTCCCGTACGGACTGGCTTGCGGGACGGCCTATCCCAGTAGCGTTGACAGGCCCGGGATGATGGCCAATCCCGACCGCGCTTCCGAACTGCGCGTGCTCAGCGGCTCTCGATCCGCTTCGACCCGGCGATTGCGCCGTTTCTACGCGCTGGCCTGGCTGTTGCTGGTCTTCGTGATATTGATCTCCGGATGGTTTGGCTACGTAGCCTGGACGCAGGCGACGCGCGCAGCCATGCCCAATAAGTTGCCGATCCTGCTACTGACTGCGGCAGGCTTTGCCGCCGGCGGACTGCTCTTCGTGTTGCTGATTCGCCTGGCACGCGCGGACCGAAGCAGCCGCGCCCTACTGGACGCGGTGGCGGATCATTTGCCGGCGCTGATCGCCTACGTGGATCCTCATGGCTGTTACGGCTTCGCCAACTGCGCCAGCAGGGAATGGTTCGGATCGCAAAGGGCATGGAGCGGCCGGTCGCTGGACGATGTGCATGCGGACGATCCCTGCTTCCGCGAATCGTTGAAGCGTGCGATGCGCGACTGCACGGCAGAGCACGGGGTGACTTGGGAAGTGGAAATAGGCCAGCCCCCCCGGCCAGCGCAGCTCTATCTGGTGCCTGATGTGGAGAAGGACCAACGAATCTCCGGCTGGTACCTGATGGCCAACGACATCAGTGAGCAACATCGCGCCAATCGCGAGTTGTTGGCGGCACGCGATCACCTGAAACGCATCACCGAAAATCTACCCGCCTTGATTGCGCAATACGATCTCGACGAACGAGCCGTTTTTTTTAATCGCGCCTGCGCCGAGCAAGTCCTATGGAAGCAGCCATTCCGTCCGGGCATACATGTTCGCGAACTGTTCGGCGAAGAAGCCTATGCCAGACGCAAGCCTTATATCGACGCAGTGTTGTCCGGCAAGGATGTCGATTTCGAAGGCACCTTCAACACAGTTGATGGCTTCCGGCGGATGCATACGTACTACACGCCGGATATCGACGACAACGGAAGCATCCGTGGTTTCTTCGTGATGGCGATTGATATCACCGAGAAGAATCGACTGGAACACGCGCTCCACGACGCGAACGAACGTGCCGACGTCACGCTGACGTCGATCAGCGAAGCGGTGATCACCGTCAACGCCGGCTCACGAATCACCTACATGAACCCGGCTGCGGAGAAGCTGAGCGGCTGGACGCTGGAAGAAGCACTCGAACAACCGCTGGAGACGGTGGTGCCGTTGACCACGGTCGACGAGGCAACCTCCCCGGAAGAGCCGCATCCGGTTGCCCTGGCGGGCGATATCGAACTGATCCGGCGAGATGGCAGCCGCCTGCTGGTGGAGCGATCGCAATCCCCGATCCATGATCGCAATGATCTCGCGATTGGCTCGGTCATGGTGCTGCGCGACATCACCGAAGCACGCGCGCTGAGCTCGCGCATGACGTACCTCGCCCATCATGATGCGCTGACCGGTCTGCCCAATCGTCTGCAGCTCAACGAAACACTGAGCCTGCTCATCATCAACGCCACCAACCGCGGCAACGGCGTCGCTGTCTTGTTCATCGATCTGGATCTTTTCAAGCACGTCAACGATGCGCTGGGGCACCACACCGGCGACCAGCTGCTGCAGCAGGTCGCGCGCCGCATCCAGCGCAACATCGGCACTGCCGGCAGCGTCTACCGAACGGGTGGCGATGAGTTCGTGGTGGTGCTCGATAACGTCATTGGCCGCGACGCCGTGCTGCAGATGGCCGACCGTTTGCTTGCCATCGCCGGCACGCCGTACAGCGTGGCGGCGCACGAACTACACCAGGCTTTCAGTATCGGCGTCGCGCTGTTTCCCGAGGATGGCTACGATGCCGCCACCTTGATGATGCGCGCCGATGCGGCGATGTATCTCGCAAAGCGCAGTGGCCGCAACGCGGTGCGCTTCTATACACGCGAGCTGGCGACCAGCGTCGAGGCCCGCATCGAACTGGAGAACAGCTTGCGTCGCAGCCTGCGCAATGGCGACTTGTTGCTGCACTATCAGCCGCAAATAGACCGGCAGACTGGCCACATTGTAGGCGTGGAAGGATTGGCGCGCTGGCAGCGCAGTGATCGCCTGGTACTGCCTGGCGAATTCCTGCCCATCGCCGAAGAAACGAATCTGATCGTCGATATCGACCGCTGGGCGATTCAGGCTGCCTGCCGCCAGAACCGCATCTGGCAGCAGGCGGGATTACCGCCAATCCGCGTATCGGTGAACATTGCGGCTGCCAACTTCGATACCGATCAATTGCTCGATACGGTTATCGCAGCGCTGGAGGACAGCGGGCTGGCACCGGAGTTCCTTGAGCTGGAAGTTACCGAAACCACCATCATGCGCGACGTGCAACGCACGGACCGAATATTGCGCGCACTCAAGGCACTGAGAGTGCGCATCGCCATCGATGATTTCGGTACCGGCTTCTCCAGCCTGAGTTACCTGGGCAACTATGGTTTCAACGTACTGAAGATCGATCAATCCTTTGTGCGCGACGTCACCGAACCCAATCAGGGCGCCATCACCCGCGCCATCATCGGGCTGGCCAACCAGCTCCAATGCCGCACGATCGCCGAGGGAGTTGAAACGCCGCAACAGGCTGCGTGGCTGGCCGATAACGGCTGCGACGAAATGCAGGGAAACCTGTTCAGCCCACCCTTGCCTGCAGCGGATTTCGCGCGCCTGCTTGCACGCAGGAATCGATGGACCATTCCATCGCCATCACGAACGATGGGTAGCCATTGGTCATGATGAACCGGTCAGTTTTTGGCTTTTGGTAAAGCTTGCTGCTTCTCTCTCAACGATTTAGTTGAGGTGGGGCCAGCTCCCTTCTCCCTCTGGGGAAGGTGCCCGAAGGGCGGATGAGGGAATGGCACTGACTCACCGGCCGCCTTTGCTACAGACGGATATATCACTTGCCACTTTCAACCATGGGCTCTTAGATGTCGTCATCCGGCGTCCTGACCAGAGCCAACTTTAAGCTTCGAAGAGTGGAAGCTCGTTTTAAGAACGACGCCAAGGATTGGCTTGCAGGCTGAAGGACAGCGTCAAAGCAGCGGGGTAGAGCCCGTCCTATGACCGCGCGGCAGGTGCTGCGACTTGGTTCTGCTTACGTACGATCGACATGGCGATTTCGAGCGACTGCTCGTAGTTCATGCGCGGGTCCACCGTTGAACGATAGGCGCGTTCCAGATCAACGTCGGTAAGCTCGCGCGCACCGCCGGTGCACTCGGTCACATCTTCACCAGTCAGCTCCAAGTGCACGCCACCCAAACGGGTACCCGCGGCAGCATGCAGGTCGAAGGATTGTTCGACTTCACTTCGGATGTTGTCGAAACGGCGGGTCTTGAAACCATTCGGCGTGCTTTCGGTATTGCCATGCATGGGATCGCACACCCACAGCACCCGGCGACCGTCGCGGCGCACCGCCTCCAGCAGCGGCGGCAGCTTCTCGGCGATCTGCGCGGCACCCATGCGATGGATGAAGGTCAACCGCCCAGGTTCGTCTTCCGGATTCAAAATGTCGATCAGACGCAATAGCTGATCCGAACTGGCCGATGGCCCGACCTTGATGGCGATCGGGTTACGCACACCACGCAGGTATTCCACATGCGCGCCGTCGACGGCGGCGGTACGCATGCCGATCCACGGATAGTGCGTGCTCAGGTTGAACCAGCCCCACTGCCTCGGCACTTCGCGTGTCAGTCCTTCCTCGTACGGCAGCAGCAAGGCTTCGTGCGACGTGTAGAAATCAATGCGATTGAGGTTATGTACTTCAGAACCGGACAGCGTTTCCATGAAGCGAACGGCGTCGCCGATGGAAGTCACCATGTGCTGATATTCGTTCGCCAACGGCGAATAGCCGACCCAGCTGAGATTCCAGTACTCCGGGTGGTGAAGATCGGCGAAACCGCCATCGATCAGCGCTCGCACGAAGTTCATGGTCATCGCCGACCGCGCATGCGCTTTGATCATCCGCCGTGGATCGGGCACCCGGGCCTCGGCAGTGAACTCCGGTTGGTTGACCAGGTCCCCGCGATAACTGGGCAACGTCACGCCATCGCGGGTTTCGGTATCGGCCGAGCGCGGCTTGGCGTACTGGCCAGCGAAACGGCCCACCCGCACGACAGGCAAACGCAGGCCGTGCACCAGCACCAGGCTCATCTGCAGCAATACCTTGAGCCGGTTGGAAATCAAGCCGGACTCGCAATCGCTGAAGCTTTCAGCGCAGTCGCCGCCTTGCAACAGGAAACGCTTGCCTTCCTGTGCTTCGGCTAGCTGCTTCTTCAACGACAGGATTTCCCAGGACGTGACTAGCGGCGGCAACTGCCGTAGTTCTGCCAGCGCCGACTCCATCGCAGCCGGGTCCGGATACGTCGGCATCTGCAATGCCGGGCGGGCGCGCCAGCTGTCCGGCGCCCAATCGGCCGGGAGGTGCACAGCATGGAGATTGCGGTCAGTCTGGCTCATAGGGATCCTTTTCGGCCCATCATCCTGCCAGATTGATGCGCCGCGTCAATTATCGGAAGGTATACGTCTTGCGGCTGCGGAAACCGGCATACAACGCCCAAAGCGCCAACAGCACGAACCAGACCAGGCTCCACGCCGGCATCGCCATGCCCAGGAAGCTCCAATCAACCAGGGCGCACTCACCCGAGCCGGTGAACACCTTGCGCAGCACATCGCCCAGCGGGAAGGCTTCCATCATGTAAGACAAATCCGGCCCGCAGGCCGGCACTTGGTCTGGCGGCAGATTCTGCAACCAGACATGCCGGCCAGCGATGCTGACGCCCAAGCCAGCCGCCAGTAGCGACAGCAACGCGTATACGCGGCGCCCACCTTTGCTTTTTGGCGAGTGCAGTGCGCCTAGCAAGAATACTGCCGCTAACAGCAGAAAGGCGCCTCGCTGAAACGTGCATAGCGGGCAAGGAACCAAGCCCTGAAAATGCTCGAGATACAGCGCAAATCCCAGCAGGCCTGCGCAGATCGCGAAACCGAGCAGAAACTGCGCCCGAAAGGTCCAGCGGAAAGGATTCATCGGCACGCTTCTCGACGAGAAAGGAAGTCCGCATTATCCACATGCAGCCGCCGGCGCGTCACCCATCTACGGCACCCCAGCGCCGGCGTACGTTGACAGTTGAAACGAAAACCCCGGCGCTGGGCCGGGGTTCTCAATACTACAAAGCAGCTGCTTCGATTATTCGGCGGCGGCTTCCGGACGATCTACGAGTTCCACATAGGCCATCGGCGCATTATCGCCAGCGCGGAAACCGCACTTGAGGATACGCAGATAACCACCTGGGCGGGTCTGGTAACGCGGACCCAAAGTGGTGAACAAGGTCCCGACGGCTTCCTTGTCGCGCAGACGCGAGAAGGCGAGACGGCGGTTCGCAACGCCGTCGATTTTGGCGAGCGTGATAAGCGGTTCGGCGACGCGGCGCAGTTCTTTGGCCTTCGGCAGCGTGGTGCGGATCAAGCCATGCTTGATCAAAGAAGCCGCCATATTGCTGAACATGGCATCGCGGTGGGCGCTGGTGCGGCTGAACTTGCGGCCGGATTTCTGGTGGCGCATGGTCTTGATTCCTGATGAATGTTGAAACTACTGAAGTTCGCTGTCGCCTTCATGGCGTTGAAACATGGACTGCGGATGGTCCGAGCCGGCCCTCCTTGGCCGGTCATTGCCGCGAGCCTTTAGGCCCGTCGGCGTTGGTCATGCTTTGCTTCGACCCCCGAACGTCAGGGACTCGACTTATTGCTTTCAGCCCAGCATGCCGTGCTGAGCGACACCGGCCGGCGGCCAGTTCTCCAGCTTCATGCCCAGGGACAGGCCGCGCTGTGCGAGGACTTCCTTGATCTCGGTCAACGACTTCTTACCGAGATTGGGGGTCTTCAGCAGCTCGACTTCGGTCTTCTGAATCAGATCGCCGATGTAATAGATGCTCTCGGCCTTGAGGCAGTTGGCCGAGCGCACCGTCAGCTCCAGGTCGTCGATCGGGCGCAGCAGCACCGGATCCACGCCGCTGGCGGCGGGCTTGGCGGCACCGCGGTCACGGTGAGTGAAATCGCCGAACACCGACAGCTGATCGCTGAGGATGTCGGCGGCGGTGCGCACGGCTTCCTCTGCGTCGATGGTGCCGTTGGTTTCGATATCCAGCACCAGCTTGTCCAGGTCGGTACGCTGTTCCACGCGCGCGGCTTCCACCGCATACGCGACGCGGCGGACCGGCGAGAACGATGCGTCCAGCACCAAGCGACCGATGACACGGGTTTCTTCATCCGGACGGCGGCGGGCGGCAGCAGGCTGATAGCCAAAGCCGCGCTCGATCTTCAGACGCATGTTGACGGCTGTGTCCTTGGTCAGATTGCAGATGACCAATTCCGGATTGAGGATCTCGACGTTGTGATCGGTCTTGATGTCGGCAGCGGTCACTACGCCCGGGCCTTGCTTGGCCAGGGTCAGCGTTGAAGAGTCGCCGGTGTGGATGCGGATCGCGACGTCTTTAAGGTTCAACAGAACTTCAAGCACGTCTTCTTGCAGGCCTTCGATGGTGCTGTATTCGTGCAGCACGCCGTCGATCTCGACTTCGGTAATAGCGAAGCCGGGGATGGACGACAGCAGCACGCGGCGCAGCGCGTTCCCGAGCGTATGGCCGTAACCACGCTCCAGCGGTTCGATGACCACTTTGGCGCGATTGCCGCTGAGGCGCTCGATCTGCGGGCCGCGGGGGCGCAGCACTTGCTGAGTAATACCCGTCATGTTGCTTTGTCTCCTGCGATCCCCCGGCTTGACCGGGGGTGCGTGAATGAATTACTTCGAGTACAACTCGACGATCAACGCTTCGTTGATGTCGGAAGGCAGGTCAGAACGTACCGGGACTGTCTTGAACACGCCGCTGAACTTCTTCGAGTCCACTTCGACCCACGAAGGGCTGAGATCGAGTTGTTCGGCCACGGTCAGGGATTCCTGGACCCGTAGCTGCTTCTGGGCGCGCTCGGACAATTCGATCGCATCGCCGGCCTTCACCTGATACGACGGCAGATTGACCGACTTGCCATTGACCAGCACACCACGGTGCGAGACCAACTGGCGAGCGGCCGGCCGCGTCACCGCGAAACCCATGCGATAGATCACATTGTCCAGACGGGTCTCCAGAAGCTGCAACAGGTTTTCACCGGTGTTGCCCTTCTTGGTCGACGCCTTCTTGTAGTAGTTACGGAACTGACGCTCCAGCAGGCCGTAGATACGCTTGACCTTCTGCTTCTCGCGCAGCTGGGTAGCGTAGTCGGACAACTTGCCCTTGCGGGCGGCACCATGCTGGCCGGGCTTCTGCTCCAGCTTGCATTTGGAATCCAGCGCACGCGCCGGGCTCTTGAGGGAAAGATCGGCGCCTTCGCGACGCGCGAGCTTACAGGTAGGACCAATATAACGAGCCATTTCTCTTCAGCTCCTCAGACGCGACGCTTTTTGGGCGGACGGCAGCCGTTGTGCGGGATCGGCGTGACGTCGATGATGTTGGTGATCTTGTAACCAACATTGTTGAGAGAACGCACAGCCGACTCACGGCCGGGGCCGGGGCCCTTGATGCGTACTTCCAGCGACTTCAAACCGTAATCCAGCGCGGCGCGACCTGCTTTTTCAGCGGCGACCTGTGCGGCGAACGGGGTGGACTTGCGCGAACCACGGAAACCCGCGCCGCCCGACGTGGCCCACGACAATGCGTTGCCCTGACGGTCGGTGATGGTGACGATGGTGTTGTTGAAAGAAGCGTGGACGTGGGCGACGCCATCGGTGATGACGCGCTTGATCTTCTTCTTGACTTTAGCTGCTGCTGGCTTGGCCATGATGTGCGCCCCTTACTTCTTGATGGCTTTGCGCGGACCCTTACGGGTACGGGCATTGGTGCGGGTGCGCTGGCCACGCAGCGGCAGGCCGCGACGATGGCGCAGGCCGCGGTAGCAGCCCAGGTCCATCAATCGCTTGATGGCGATGCCCACTTCGCGACGCAGGTCGCCTTCGACGATGTACTTGCCGATCTCGGCGCGCAAGCGCTCGACTTCGGGTTCGGACAGGTCGCGGATCTTGGTGCTCGAAGCAACGCCTGCGGCTTCGCAGACCTTCTTCGAACGGGTACGGCCAATGCCGTAAATGCTTTGCAAACCGACCCAGACATGCTTCTGGGCAGGCAGGTTGACACCTGCAATACGCGCCATGACGCGGTCTCCAACTTTGTTGATGGCCCGGAAGCGGTCGATCCCTGGCGGGATTTGGGCACGCGGGCGGAGTGAACTGGAAAGTTTAACAAGATCTCGGGTTACATGGAAGCCCGTGCCGGCCAATGACCAGCACGAACCCGGCATGGGGAGTGTGCCCATGCTCCGGCGCCGGAACCCGCCTGGAATGGTGCACCGGGTCGCCCCAAGTGCTCCGCCCCGCCCGCGCTACTCTGGCGCAGGACTGGCTTGTTCTCACCTGCGCACGAGATCGCTGCACAGGCCGCCCTTTCTTGAGATCTGCCCGAAGGGCCGATCTCCGCGGAGGGAATCCGCTTCGTATTTCGTCAGCCGCGGGCTAAACCGCCGCGCGAGCCACCTTTCAGATTCGCCTTCTTCAACAGGCTTTCGTACTGATGGGACATCAAGTGCGCCTGGATCTGCGCGATGAAGTCCATCACCACCACCACCACGATCAGCAGCGAGGTGCCGCCGAAGTAGAACGAAGTATTCAATTGGGTCCGCATCACTTCCGGCAACAGACAGACCGTTACCAAGTAGAGCGAACCGATGGCTGTCAGGCGGGTAAGCACTGCGTCCACATAGTCAGCGGTCGCCTTGCCCGGCCGGATGCCTGGAATCAATGCGCCCGACTTCTTCAGGTTCTCAGCGGTTTCCTGCGAGTTGAACACCAGCGCCGTGTAGAAAAACGCGAAGCCGATGATCATTGCAGCGAACACGATCATGTGCAGAGGCTCGCCCGGGGCAAGCGCCTGCGATATCCGCTGCAACAGGTTGGCGGTCTGGCCGCCCTGCCCCGACCACATGGCTAGCGTTGCGGGGAACGCCAGGATGCTGGAAGCGAAGATCGGCGGAATGACACCCGCCATGTTCAACTTCAACGGCAGGAACGAGGTCTGGTTCATGTACGCGTTGCGGCCGCCCTGGCGGCGGGCGTAATTCACCGTAATTCTGCGCTGGCCGCGCTCGACGAACACCACGAAGAAGGTAAACGCCAGAACCACCAGCACAATCAGCAGCAGCGAGATGAAGCTCAAGGTGCCGTCGCGGAAAGCACCGACGGTCTGAATAACCGCGCCCGGCAAGCCCGCCACGATACCGGCGAAGATGATCAGCGAAACGCCGTTACCGACGCCTCGCTCAGTGACCTGTTCGCCCAGCCACATCAGGAAGATCGTGCCGGCGGTCAATGCCACGACCGCGGTGAGCACGAAACCCATGCCCGGCGCGTACACCACTGGCATGCCGCCTGGTGCAACTTGATTCTGCAATGCGACGGCGATACTGCCGCCCTGCACGACCGCCAGCAGCACCGCGCCGATGCGCGAATACTGGGTGACCTTGCGGCGACCGGACTCGCCTTCTTTCTGCAGCGCTTTCAGCGTGGGGAAGATGTGCACGCCCAACTGCATCACGATGGACGCAGAGATATACGGCATGACATTCAGCGCGAAAATGCTGAAGCGGTGCAAGGCGCCGCCCGAGAACATGTTGAACATGTCCACGATACCGCCGCCCTGCGCCTGCATCATCGCCAGCATGGCATCGGGATTGACGCCCGGCACCGGTATGAAGCAACCGATGCGGTAGACGATCAGCGCACCTACGACGAAGAGCAGGCGCTGGCGAAGTTCGGTGAACTTGCCTGCGCCCGCCAGCGCACCGGCGGCATTACCCTGCGCCATGCGTCCGTTACTCCTGCACGCTGCCGCCAGCGGCTTCGATAGCCGCCTTGGCACCTGCGGTGGCTGCCACGCCCTTCAGCACGAACTTCTTGGTCAGCTCGCCCTTCATGACGATCTTTGCGCGCTTGGCACTATTCGGAACCAGCTTGGCGGCACGCAGCGCGGCGAAATCGATCTCGCCGGCTTCCAGCTTCTCCAGCTGGTAGGACAGCACTTCGGCGCAATCCAGCTTCAGCTTGGAGCGGAAGCCGACCTTCGGCAGACGCTTGACCAAGGGCATCTGGCCGCCTTCGAACTTGGCCTTGATCTTGCCCTTGCCCGAACGCGCGAACGAACCCTTGTGGCCGCGGCCGCAGGTTTTGCCCAGGCCGGAACCGATACCACGACCGACGCGCTTGCGCGCGGTGCGGGCGCCGTCGGCGTGTGTAAGTGTATTGAGATGCATTTGGATTACTCCTCGACCTTGACGAGGTAGTGAACTTTGTTGATCAGGCCGCGTACCTGCGGGCTGTCCTTCAGTTCACGCACATCGTTGAGCTTGTTCAGGCCCAGCGCCTTCACCGACAAACGGTGAATAGCCCGGGAACCACGCAGACCGCGCACGAGGCGGACTTTAACGGTGCCGCCATTGACGGTCGTGTTGGACTCATTAGCCATTGAGGAGTTCCTCTACTTTCTTGCCGCGCTTGGCCGCGATGCGGGAGGGCGACTGCATGTCGCTCAGGCCCTTCAGCGTGGCCCGCACCAAGTTGATCGGGTTACGCGAACCAACAGCCTTGGCCAGCACGTTCTTGACGCCGACCGCTTCCAGCACGGCGCGCATCGCGCCACCGGCGATGACACCAGTACCTTCGGAGGCAGGCTGCATGAACACGCGCGCCGCGCCGTGGCCGGCCTTGACCGGGTGCCACAAAGTGCCGTTGTTCAGGTCGACATTCAACATACCCTTGCGGGCATATTCCATCGACTTCTGGATCGCGACCGGTACTTCGCGCGCCTTGCCATAGCCAAAACCGATCTTGCCGTTGCCGTCGCCGACCACCGTCAATGCGGTGAAGGTGAACTGACGACCGCCCTTGACCGTCTTGCTGACGCGGTTGACCGCGACCAGCTTTTCGATCATGCCGTCATCGACTTTCTCTTCGCGGTTGCGGTCGCGATCACGACCCCGCGGTGCACGTTCTTCTGCCATTTCCAGATTCCTTGATTGATTGAGTATGTACGGCTTGGCCGCTTATGGTTGTGGAGTGTTGCGGTGAAGCGGCGACATCTGCAGAAGAGACGTCGTGCCCGGTGCAGCCTGCACCGGCAGGTCGAAGCGTGGGCGAACCCACACTTCTTCAATACTTAGAACTGCAAGCCGCCTTCGCGGGCAGCATCGGCCAGTGCCTTGATGCGACCGTGATAGCGGTAGCCCGAGCGATCGAAAGCGATTTTCTCGATGCCCGCGGCCTTGGCCCGCTCAGCGATCACACGGCCCACCTTGGCGGCGGCGTCGGTGTTCTTGCCGTTCTTCAGGCCTTCCTTGACGTCGGGCTGCAACGTGTTGGCGGCGGCGATAACGGTAGCGCCGTCGGCGCTGAACAGCTGGGCGTACACATGCTGGCCGGTGCGCAGCACCGACAAGCGCGGCACGCCGAGTTCGCGGATGTGCGCGCGGGTCGACTTGGCACGACGAAGACGGGCGGTATTCTTGATGCTCATGATCTGGTTCCTCGAAGCCGAAAGCCCAATTAGGCCTTCTTCGCTTCCTTACGGATGATGGTTTCGTCGGAGTACTTCACGCCCTTGCCCTTATAGGGTTCCGGCGGACGGAAACCGCGGATCTTTGCTGCCACTTCACCTACGCGCTGCTTGTCGGCGCCCTGGACCAGGATTTCGGTCTGGGTCGGGGTGGCGATGGTGATGCCTTCCGGGGTCTTGAACAAGACCGGGTGCGAGAAACCCAGCGACAGGGTGAGATCCTTGCCCTGCATGGCAGCGCGATAACCCACGCCAACCAGCTCCAGTTTGCGCTCGAAACCTTCCGAGACGCCCTTGACCATATTGGCCAGGATGGCGCGGATGGTGCCGGTGATGGCATCGCGCGAGGCATCGGCCGGAGCCAGATTGACGTTGCCGTCTTCCAGCTTGATCTCGACGCCGGCGGGCTTGGCGATCGACAAGGTGCCCTTCGGGCCCTTGACGCTGACGCTATCCGTTTGGATGTTCAGTTCGACGCCCTTGGGCACGCCGATCGGCATTTTGGCTACACGGGACATACAGTTACTCCGTTAGGCCACGAAGCACAGGACTTCGCCACCGACGCCCTGTTGGCGCGCCTGCGTGTCGGTCATGATGCCCTTGGAAGTGGAAATGATGGCGATACCGAGACCGGCAAGCACCTTCGGCAGATCGTCCTTGCCGCGGTACTGGCGCAGGCCGGAGCGCGAGACGCGGCTCAGCTTGTCGATGACCGGCTTGCCTTCGAAGTACTTCAGGACGATTTCCAACTCGGCCTTGTTGTTTTCGGTCTTGGTCACGCGCGAATCCGCGATATAGCCTTCTGCCTTCAATACGTCGGCGATGGCGACCTTGATCTTGGACGACGGCATTTTCACCGTCTGCTTGCCGACAGCGGCCGCATTCTTGATGCGGACCAGCATATCGGCGATGGGATCAGTCATGCTCATTAGTGTTTACCTTTGAGTAGCACCGATATCCGCTTTCGCGAAAATCTTGGGATATCCCTGGAAACCCCAGGAGGTATGCGGCCCCGGAAAGGGGCCAGCCGCGGCTGGCCGCGGGAACTGCACATTATACGACAACAAGTCCGGTCAATGCCGGACTTGCTTAACCACCCGCTCCGGGAATGTCCCGGAACCGGCAGATTCTTACCAGCTGGCCTTGCGCAGACCCGGAACGTCACCGTTCATGGTCGCCTTGCGCAGCATGTTGCGGCCCAGGCCGAACTTGCGGTACACGCCACGGGACCGGCCGGACAACTCGCAACGGTTGCGTTCGCGGCTGGGCGACGAGTCGCGCGGCAGCTTCTGCAGCTTGGTCACGGCTTCCATCTTCTCTTCAAAAGAAGCGGTGGTGCTGGAAATGGTCTTCTTCAGTGCGTCGCGCTTGGCGCCGTACTTTTTTGCAAGCTTGGCCCGCTTGATATCGCGGTTCACCATTGAGGTCTTAGCCATATTTGGTTTCCTGGCGTATCAGTTACGGAACGGGAACTTGAATGCTTCGAGCAACGCCTTGGCTTCGGCGTCGGTCTTGGCGGAGGTGGTGATGGCGATATCCATACCGCGGACGGCGTCGACTTGGTCGAAGTCGATTTCCGGGAAGATGATCTGTTCCTTCACACCCATGTTGTAGTTGCCGCGACCGTCGAACGAACGGCCGGACACACCACGGAAGTCGCGAACGCGCGGCAGCGAGATGCTGACCAAGCGGTCCAGGAATTCGTACATCTTGGAGCGACGCAGGGTGACCTTGCAGCCGATCGGCCAGCCGTCGCGGATCTTGAACGAAGCCACCGAAACGCGGGACTTGGTCGTGATCGGCTTCTGGCCACTGATCTTGGCCAGGTCGGCCACGGCGTTTTCCAGGATCTTCTTGTTCGTAGCGGCTTCACCGACACCCATGTTGATGGTGATCTTGGTGATCCGCGGAACTTGCATCGGATTGGTGTAACCGAACTTCTTCATCAGAGCCGGTGCCACTTCTTCCTTGTAGATTTTTTCGAGACGGGTGTTCATGACCTCATTCCTCAGGCGTCGAGCGCCTCACCGCTGGAGCGGAACACACGCAGTTTGCGTCCATCCTCCAGCACCTTGAAACCAATACGCTCGCCCTTGCCCGTCGCCGGGTTGAAGACCGCCACATTGGAGATATGGATCGAAGCTTCGCGTTCGACCACGCCACCAGCCACTCCGGCCTGGGGGTTCGGCTTGGTATGGCGTTTGATGATGTTGACGTTGGAGACGACCACGCGGTCACCATCCACACGCACCACATCGCCTTTTTTGCCCTTGTCCTTGCCGGCGGTGACGACTACTTGGTCGCCTTTCTTGATTCGGTTAGCCATTTCTATGTCCTCCGCTCACAGCACTTCGGGTGCGAGCGAAACGATCTTCATGAACTTCTCGGATCGCAGCTCACGGGTGACAGGCCCGAAGATGCGCGTGCCGATCGGCTCTTGCTTGTTGTTGAGCAGCACGGCGGCGTTGCCGTCGAAGCGGATCAGCGAACCGTCGGGACGGCGAACGCCCTTACGGGTGCGCACGACCACGGCGTCGTAGACTTCGCCTTTCTTGACCTTGCCGCGCGGGATGGCGTCCTTCACGGTCACCTTGATGATGTCGCCAATGTGCGCGTAACGGCGCTTGGAGCCGCCCAGCACTTTGATACACATCAGTTCCTTGGCGCCGGAGTTGTCGGCCGCGTCAAGGTAGCTCTGCATCTGGATCATGATTCAGACTCCTCTTATTCAGCCGCGCGGGTGACGATTTCCACCACACGCCAGTTCTTGGTCTTGGAGATGGGGGCCACTTCGGTCACGCGGACCACGTCGCCTTCCTTACAGCTGTTGTCGGCATCGTGGGCGTGCAGCTTGCTCGAACGGCGGATGTACTTGCCGTACAACGGATGCTTGACCTGACGCTCCACCAGCACGGTGACCGTCTTGTCCATCTTGTTGCTGACGACACGGCCTTCGACCGTACGCTGTGTCTTTTCTTGGTTATCGCTCATCGCGGCATTCCTTACTTGGTGCTGCCGAGCAGGGTTTTGACGCGAGCAATCTCGCGGCGCACCCGCCGGGTTTCATGGGTCTTCGGCAGCTGGCCGGTGACCTTCTGCATACGGAGCGAAAATTGCTCTTTGCGCAGATCGATCAGATGGGCCTTGAGTTCGTCAGCCGACTTCTCGCGGAGTTGCTTGAGTTCCATTAGCGCACCGTCCGGGTCACGAAAGTGGTGGTGACGGACAGCTTGGCGGCGGCCAGGCGGAACGCCTCGCGCGCGATTTCCTCGCTGACGCCTTCGATTTCATAGATCATGCGGCCGGGCTGAATCTGCGCCACCCAGTACTCCACGTTGCCCTTACCGGAGCCCATGCGGACTTCGATGGGCTTCTTGGTGATGGGCTTGTCCGGGAACACGCGGATCCACATCTTGCCGCCGCGCTTCACGTAGCGGCTGATGGAACGGCGCGCGGCCTCGATCTGGCGCGCGGTCAACTGACCATGCGCCGTGGCCTTCAGGCCGTACTCGCCAAAACTGACGAGATTGCCGCTCCAGCTCAGGCCTTCGTTACGGCCCTTGTGCATTTTGCGGTATTTGGTTCGCTTGGGTTGCAACATTGCCTATTACCTCGCGTCACGGTCACGGGCTGGACGCGAAGGACGTTCGCTGCGCTCGGAGCGCGCGTCGTCCTGCTTTTCCTGACCCACCTGGCTGAAATCGAAGATTTCGCCCTTATAGACCCACACCTTGATGCCGATGATGCCGTAGGTGGTCTTCGCCTCGGCAAACCCGTAATCGATGTCGGCACGCAGCGTATGCAGCGGCACGCGGCCTTCGCGGTACCACTCCGAACGTGCGATTTCTGCACCGTTCAAACGGCCAGCAACGTTGACCTTGATGCCCAGCGCGCCCAGACGGATCGCGTTGCCCACGGCGCGCTTCATCGCGCGACGGAACATGATGCGGCGCTCCAGCTGTTGCGCGATCGACTCGGCGACCAGCTGCGCGTCCAGTTCCGGCTTGCGCACTTCGGTCACGTTGATGTGCGCCGGAACGCCCATCAGATCGCTGACTTCCTTACGCAGCTTCTCGATGTCCTCGCCGCGCTTACCAATCACCACGCCCGGACGGGCGGTGTGAATGGTGACGCGCGCCGTCTTTGCCGGACGCTCGATCAGAATCTTGGAGATGCCGGCCTGAGCCAACTTCTTGCGCAGCATTTCGCGCACCTTGAGATCGGCCGCCAAGTACTCGGCGTAGTCACGCTTGTTGGCGAACCACTTGGAATTCCAGTCCTTGGAGATACCAAGACGGATTCCGGTCGGATGAACTTTATGACCCATAGTCTTATTTGCCCTTGCCGGTGGCTTCGCCCACCACGACGGTGATATGGCTGGTGCGCTTGAGGATACGAGTGCCGCGACCCTTGGCACGGGCCATGAAACGCTTCAGCACCGGACCTTCGTCAACCATGATGGTCGTGACCTTCAGTTCGTCGACGTCGGCGCCCTGGTTGTTCTCGGCATTGGCGATCGCCGACTCGACCACTTTCTTGATCAGATGAGCGGCTTTCTTGTCCGAGAACTTCAACAGATTGACGGCGCGTTCGGCCGATAGACCACGCACTTGATCGGCGACCAGGCGGGCCTTCTGCGGAGAGATGCGCGCGGTGCGCAGGATGGCTTTAGCTTCCATAGTCATCTCTCCTTACTTCTTGCCGCCGGCTTTCTTGTCGCCGCCGTGACCTTTGAAGGTACGGGTGACGGCAAATTCGCCGAGCTTGTGGCCGACCATGTTCTCGTTGACCAACACCGGAACGTGGTTCTTGCCGTTATGCACGGCGATGGTGAAACCCACCATTTCCGGCAGGATCATTGAACGACGCGACCAGGTCTTGATCGGTCGCTTGCTGCCGCCCGCGGCCTCCACCTTCTTGATGAGGTGGTGATCGACGAACGGGCCCTTCTTGAGTGAACGTGCCATGGTCGATTAGCCCCTACGATCGCGGACGATGAATTGCTGGGTGCGCTTGTTCTTGCGCGTCTTGTAGCCCTTGGTCGGCACACCCCACGGGGTGACCGGGTGCGGGTTGCCCTGCCCTGCCTTGGCCTCACCACCACCGTGCGGGTGATCGACCGGGTTCATGGCTGCACCGCGAACGGTCGGCTTGACACCGCGCCAACGCTTGGCGCCGGCCTTGCCGAGCTTCTCCAGGCTGTGCTCGTCATTACCGACTTCACCGACGGTAGCGCGGCAATCGACCTGCACCTTGCGCATTTCGCCGGAGCGAAGGCGCAGCGTGGCGAAGCCCTGCTCGCGAGCGACCAGCTGTACGGCGGCACCGGCGGCACGAGCGATTTGAGCGCCCTTACCGGGCTTCAGTTCGATGCCGTGGACCGTCGTACCGACCGGGATGTTGCGCAGCGGCAGCGTGTTGCCGGTCCTGATGGGAGCATCACGGCCTGCGATCACTTGATCGCCAGCCTTCAAGCCCTTCGGAGCGATGATGTAGCGACGCTCGCCATCGACGTAGCACAACAGCGCGATATGCGCGGTGCGGTTGGGATCGTATTCGATCCGCTCCACGCGCGCCGGAATGCCTTCCTTATCGCGCTTGAAGTCGATGATGCGGTAATGCTGCTTGTGGCCACCTCCGATATGACGGGTGGTGATACGGCCATGGTGGTTACGACCGCCGCTCTTGCTCTGCGGTTCCAGCAGCGCAGCATGCGGAGCACCTTTGTGCAGGTCCGGCGTTACCACGCGGACCGCGGAACGGCGGCCGGCAGAGGTTGGTTTGAATTTCATCAATGGCATGTGGATCTACCTCAGGCCTTGGCCGTTACATCGATAGCCTGGCCATCGGCCAGACGCACATACGCCTTGCGCCAGTCGCCGCGACGGCCGGTGCGGTTACGGAAGGACTTGTTCTTGCCCTTGACGTTGACCACATTGACTGCCTCGACCTTGACGTCGAACAACTTCTCCACTGCAGCCTTCACATCGGCCTTGGTGGCGTCGTTCGCAACTTCGAAGACGTACTGATTGGAGACTTCCTGCAGACGCGCGGTCTTCTCGGACACGCGCGGAGCACGGAGCACGCTGAAAATCTTTTCGTTACTCATGCCAGCCACTCCTCGATCTTCTTGATGGCATCGGCGGTGACCACAACCGTGTCGGCGCCAACCAGCGAAGCCGGATCCAGGCCCTGCACGTCGCGCACTTCCACATAGGGGAGATTGCGGGCGGACAGGTACAGATGCTCGGAAGCTTCTTCAGTGACGATCAGCGGACGGCGACCGACTTCCAGACCCTTGAGCTTGGCGATCAGGCCCTTGGTGTTGCTGGCATCCACATCGAACGCATCCACGACCATCAGACGATTCTGGCGGTTGAGTTCCGACAGGATGGCGCAGATGGCGGCGCGGTACATCTTACGGTTGACCTTCTGCTCGAAGCTGCGCGGCTTAGCCGCGAAGGTCACACCACCACCGACGAAGATCGGGGCGGTCAGGGCACCGTGACGAGCACCGCCACCCTTCTGCTTCTTCGACTTCTTAGTGGTTCCGTTGACTTCCGAACGGGTCTTCTGCGCCTTGGTGCCGGCACGACCTGCGTTGCGGTAGGCAACGACGACCTGGTGAACCAGGTCTTCGCTGAATTCGCGACCGAACACTGCGTCGGAGACCGACAGCTTGTTGGCGCTACCTGTGATGGCTAGTTCCATCGTCGTTCTCCTTTAACCCTTGCTCGCCGGGCGGACGATTACATCGCCGCCTGGCGCACCTGGCACTGCGCCACGGATGGCGATGAGGCCGCGCTCGGCGTCCACTTTCACCACTTCCAGGTTCTGGGTGCTTTGCTGCACGGCGCCCATGTGACCGGACATCTTCTTACCCGGGAACACACGACCTGGCGTTTGGCGCTGACCCAGCGAACCCGGCGCGCGATGCGACAGCGAGTTACCGTGGGTAGCGTCACCCATGCGAAAGTTCCAGCGCTTGATGGTGCCCTGAAAGCCCTTGCCCTTGGTCACGCCCTGGACGTCGACTTTCTGGCCCACTTCAAAGATGTCGGCCTTGATTTCGCCGCCCACCGTGAAGTCACCCAGCTTGTCGTCTTCGACACGCAGCTCCCACAAACCACGACCGGCTTCCACCTTGGCCTTGGCCAGGTGACCCGTAGCGGGCTTGTTGATCAGCGCGGCACGACGGGTGCCGACGGTCACCTGCACGGCACTGTAGCCGTCGGTTTCCGGAGTTTTGATTTGGGTAATGCGATTCGGAGTGGCTTCGATCAGGGTCACCGGCACGGACTTGCCATCTTCGGTGAACACCCGGGTCATGCCGGCTTTACGGCCGACGAGACCCAACGAATATTTCTTCGCGGTCATGATCAGGGCCTCAGGTCAGCTTGATCTGGACGTCGACGCCAGCCGCGAGCTCGAGCTTCATCAGCGCGTCCACGGTCTTGTCGTTGGGGTCGACGATATCGAGCACACGCTTGTGCGTGCGGGTTTCATACTGGTCGCGCGCGTCCTTGTCGACGTGCGGGGAAACCAGGATGGTGAAACGTTCGATCTTGGTCGGCAGGGGGATCGGGCCGCGCACCTGCGCGCCGGTCCTCTTGGCCGTCTCAACGATCTCGCTGGCCGAGCGATCGATCAAACGGTGATCGTACGCCTTGAGCCTGATTCGGATCTTTTGGTCCGCCATGACGGATATTCCTTCGTTAAAAAGAGCGACGGGCGCGGCCTCTGGGATGCCTTGCCCCGGTTAGTTCCAGATGTTGCTTTTCCCCTTGCCGGCGCCGTTGTAATCCACGACCGGTTTTGAGCCGAAAGGCTGGGGGTTCTTCCTGAAAAACTAGGCAGGCCGGTAAACCGGCCCGCCCAGACAGAAAAGTATAGGACGCGTAACTCTCCTCGTCAATAGCGAGGAACACCCGTTGGCGCGAATCCACCATGGGTCAGTACGCGACTCTCCTTGTCCGGCGAACACGAGGCGCTTCCTGCGTCTCTTTTCGCGGTAGGCCGACGGCCTCCCAGGGGGCGCCGGCGAATATTGCGTAACCCTAGAGAGACCAAAGCCTCACAGGGGCTGCGAAGTATAACGGGGTTCTTGCTGGTTTTACAGCGATCCGGAGATTTTATTCGCCGGATTGCGAATGCTGGAGCCAGTTGCTGACGAATAAAGTCAAGGTCGCTGGATCCCCGCCTGTGCGGGGATGACGATTGACCACGCCGGAGAAGCCCGAATATCGTCTTCGCGGAGGTTAACGCTCCAGTCAACTCACGTCGCTGGACCCCGGCCTGCGCCGGGGTGACGGCCTGACAAAGCCGGGCGGGCTTGGCGCCCGCCCGGGTCAGGACGTCACTTGATGATCTTGGCTACCACGCCGGCGCCGACGGTACGGCCGCCTTCGCGGATCGCGAAACGCAGACCTTCGTCCATCGCCACCGGGTT